>NZ_JBSFNQ010000036.1:0-77555 GCF_053981115.1 Streptomyces sp. NPDC003691
GGCCCTTTCCAGGCATAGAGATGGGGCACCACCAGCCGGAGCGGGAAGCCGTGCTCGGCGGTGAGCAGTTCACCGTCCTGTTTCTTGCGGCGGGTGCCGAAGACGATTTCGTCCCAGCTCGGAACGGCGGCCCGGCGGCCCGGACGGACACCGTCCGCCTCGGCCTGACGGTCGGTGGTCCCGATCAGCCGGTCCCGGTGGCCCGCGACCGAACGCGGCATCAGGACATCGGCGTACGCGGATCCCGCGCCCGCCGAGGCGGCCGGCGCGACCGACTCCTCGGCCTCGGGCTCCGCCGCGCTCTCCTCGCTCTCGGAGGGCGCCGGACGCTCCGGGACGACCATGTCGCCCCGGAAGTTCGGCACGGCCTCCAGAAGGCTCGTCAGGGAGTCACGTTCGGTCTCGTCGGCCGCGGGGCCGGTACCGCCCGGTCCGGCGGAACGGTCCGGCGCCCGGTCGAGGGTGCGGTCCAGCGGCCGGTCCCGGGGCAGCCGGGCGATCCTGGGCACGAACGGAACACTGGCCTCGTGCGCCGCGATGGTGTCGTCCGTCTCGCCGATCAGCGCACGCGCCTCGTCGTCGACGGCCTGCACCAGCCGGCGCGGCGGGTCGTAGGTCCAGCTCGCGGAGTGGGGTTCACCCGCCACCCGGTAGACGAGCAGCACCTCCCAGGTGCCGTCGTCACGCCGCCAGGAGTCCCACAGGGCCGTCTCCTTCTCGGCGCCGCGCAGCACCAGGCGTTCCTGGACGGCCTCGCCGAGCGGAGGGCCCGAGTTCTCCCCGGGGCGGCGTACGGGGGTCTTGCGGGCGCGTTCGGCCATGAAGGCACGCTCGGCGAGCACGGGACCCTCGAAGCGGCGCACCCGTTCGACCGGGATGCCCGCCATCTGGGCGACTTCCTCGGCCGTCGCTCCCGCGCGTATCCGGGCCTGGATGTCGCGGGGACGGAGGTGGCTCTCCACCTCGATCTCGATCTGGCCGAGGCGGGCGCGGTCGTTGCGTACGGCGGCCCGCAGCCGCTCGTCGATCGGAAGGGTGTACTCCGTGCTGTCCGCAGCCTTGAGCACCAGTCGTGTGCCGTCGTTGGAGACGGCCACGACACGCAGTTCGGGCATGGGGACCTCCCGGGTGGTGCCTGCCGACGTCACCTGTGCGTCGCTGCTTCCGCTAGTCGAGTGTGGCCTGCCCGGGTGCAGCCTGCCACAACCTTGCCGAGTTGCTCCGGCGTGTCGGGCACAGGCCCGTGATCGCCGCTGTGGCACGGTTACCTGTTGGCCACTGAGCGTGATCGCGAGATCACTCTCAGTGCAGATTTCCGTGCGGTATCGCGGCGCAGCCGGATCGAGCGCCGCTTTCGGCCCCCATTCCCGGGATCCGGGCACCCATAAGGGAGTCCAGGCCCAAGGCTCGCCACAGTACTCCATTCGGGCCATCAGGGTGGACTGCCGCGCCACCGAAGTTCGCACCGGGCACCACGGTCCGGCTCCGAACGACCGGGACGGGTGTCCTGCTTCACAAAATCTCCCCAAAGGGAACTATTCACTCCGCCCCATCTGTCCCTCATGCGTACGGACATACGTACGCACTCCACAGCAGGACGAGCAGGGACGGACGATGCACCAACGGCCGGAGGCCAGTGAAAACCGGAGCGAAAGCCGGGCCGCGCCGGGCGGTCCCGGTGGCACCGAGGAGCCGTCGGGCGACCGGCAACGGCCGGAGCGGCGGCTCGATCTGAGTCTGCCCCAGGTGGCCGGGAGCGTGCTGGCCACGGTTGCCGCGGCCGTGCTCGCCTCCCGGCTCGGGGTCTACGGCACGATCATCGGCGCCGGTGTCGTCAGCGCCGTCGCCACCTGCGGCGGTCCGCTCATCCAGCACCTCTTCAGCCGGACCGGTGACCAGCTCCGCGGCGTCCGTGCCCCGGTCCGTTCCCCCGGCCGGGGGAACGGACCGGGGAAGCGGCGGGACCCGGCGCCCGCACGGCCGTCCGGCGAGTTCGGCGCCGCCACCACCCACGGCACCCGGATGCGGGGGTGGAAGCGCCCGGCCGCCGCGGCCGCCGTGGTCTTCGGCGTCGCCATGGCCGGGATCACCGGATACGAACTGGTCTCCGGCTCGGGGCTGGACGGCGGCCCCGGGACCACGGTCGGCTCGGTCGTCCGGGGCGGCTCGAGCGACACCGCCCCGCCGCCCGGCGACCCTTCGCCGCCGCGGCAGGACGGGGACGGCGGAAACGACGGCCGTACGGAGCGGACACCGCCGCCCGGGGAGGGCTCCGGTGAGTCGGCGCCCCCGGACCGCGACCCCTCCTCCGGACCGTCCGGCACCCCGGATCCGGCGGAATCCGGACCGGCTTCGCCGCCCCCGTCGCCCCCGGGCGAGGGCGGTACGCCCTCCGGTCCCGCGACGGGCACCGGAGGCAGCGGGGCGGACGCCGGTTCGCGTACGGGGACGGACCCGGGCTCCGGTACGGCACCGGGCCGGACCGGCGGCTGATCCCCCGCCGCGCGGGCCGGGACCGGTCACCGCCCTCGTCCGCCGAGCCGCCCTCGCCGAACCCACCGACCTCGCCGCAGGACTCTCGGCGCCGACGGCCCCGCACCGGGCGCGGCGGGTGCCGTGGTGGGGCACCCGCCGCGCCCCGTCCGCCGAAGAGCGGCCGCCCGCCGCCCGAGCACCCCGGCGCGGGCCCGTTCAGTCGCCCAGCACCCGGCGCAGGTAGTCGTTCCCGAAGCGCCGCTCCGGGTCGAGCCGGTCCCGGAGGGCGGTGAACTCGCCGAACCGGGGGTAGGCGGCGGCGAGGTACTCCGCGTCCCGGGTGTGCAGCTTGCCCCAGTGCGGCCGGCCGCCGTGCGCGGTCATGATGCGCTCCACCGCGGTGAAGTAGGCCCGGTGCGGCGTCCCCCGGTACAGATGCACGGCGATATAGGCGCTGTCCCGCCCGGAGGCGGTGGAGAGCGTGATGTCGTCGGCGGGGGCGGTCCGTACCTCGACCGGGAAGCTGATCTTCAGCGGGGAGCGTTCGATCATCGCCCGCAGCTCGCGCAGCGCCGCCGTGCAGGCCGCGAGCGGCAGCGCGTACTCCATCTCCACGAAACGCACCCGGCGCGGGGAGGTGAAGACCTTGTAGGGGATGTCGGTGTACGTACGGGCGGAGAGCACCCGGCTGGCGACCCGGGCGATGGGCGGGATCGCGGCCGGGACGGCACGGCCGAGGGAGTTGGCCGCCTGGAAGAGTCCGTTGGAGAGGAGTTCGTCGTCGATCCACGCGCTGACCGCGCCGGGCGGAGCGGCCGGACCCGCGCTGCGGTTGTTGCGCTTGGTGTTGCAGTTGTCCGTGTGGGGGAACCAGTAGAGCTCGAAGTGCTCGTTCTCCGCGTGCAGTGCCTCGAAATCGGCGACCACCCGGGCGAAGGACATCGGCTCCTCCCGCGCGGTCAGCAGAAAGAGCGGTTCCACGGCGAGAGTGACGGCCGTGAGCACCCCGAGGGCGCCCAGACCGATCCTGGCGGCGGCGAAGACCTCAGGGTTGTTCCCGGCGTCGCAGGTCAGCAGGGTGCCGTCCGCGGTGACCAGCTCCAGACCGCGGATCTGGGCGGCCAGGGAGCCGGAGTCCCGGCCGGTGCCGTGGGTGCCGGTACTGACCGCCCCGGCGACGGTCTGGGCCATGATGTCGCCCATGTTGGTGAGGGAAAGGCCCTCACGGGCGAGGGCCTGGTTCAGCCGCCGGAGCGGGGTGCCGGACTCGACGGTCACGGTCATCGCTTCGCGGTCGATGCGCCGGATACCGGTGAGCAGATCGGGGCGGATGAGCAGTCCGTCGGTGGCCGCGACGGCCGTGAACGAGTGCCCCGTACCGACCGTCTTGACCCGCAGGCCGTCCGCGGCGGCCCGCCGTATCTCCTCGGCCACCTCGGCCGCCGACGCCGGGGACGCCTCCCGTACCGGGCGGGCGGTGACGGTCCCCGCCCAGTTACGCCAGGTTCGCGTCCCGTTCTCCGTGCTGATCGTGCTCATCGACCCGCTGCCCCTCCCGCGTCGGCACCGGCTCGCGCAGCCGGCGGTACCCGAGGAACGCCACCACGGCCGCGAGCAGCCCCGCAACCCCCGGGACGCCGTAAGCGGCCCGGGCGCCCCACTCGTCGACGGCGACACCCGCGGCACCGGAGCCCAGCGCCACACCGACCGCGAGCCCGGTACTGACCCAGGTCATCCCCTCGGTCAGCTTGGCGACCGGGACATGCGAGCCGACCAGGGCCATGGTGGTCACCATCGTCGGGGCGATGGCCATACCCGCGACGAACAGCGCCACGCTCAGGGCTATCAGATCGCCGACGAACTGGAGGGGGATCATGCTCACGGCCATCGCGCAGACGCCGACCAGCCACCGGCGGTCCGCGGCGCCCTTGAGGCGGAGCATGCCGAAGACCAGCCCGGCCAGACACGAACCGGCCGCGTAGATCGCCAGGGCGATGCTTGCCGCGGCCTTGTTCCCCTGCTCCTCGGCGAAGGCCAGGGAGACCACCTCCACCGAACCGAAGACGGCGCCGGTGGCCACGAAGGTGACCACCAGGACCTGGAGCGCGCGGGAGGCCATTGCCGAACCCGGGGTGTGCTGCTCGCGCGGGACGGGGACCGGCTCGGTGGCCTTCTGGGCGGTCAGCCAGAAGACACCGGCCATCAGGAAGAGACCGGAGAGCAGCGGACCGGCGGCCGGGAACCAGGCGGTGGAGAGACCGATCGCCAGCGGCGGGCCCGCGATAAAGCAGAGTTCGTCGACGATGGATTCCCAGGAGTACGCGGTGTGCAGCTCCGCGCGCCCCTGGTAGATCGCCGCCCAGCGGGCCCGGATCATGGAGCCGACGCTGGGTACGCAGCCGACGCCCGCCGCGAACAGGAACAGGGTCCACACGGGCGCGCCCGCGGAGGCGCAGACGATCAGCCCCGTACCGGAGGCCACCGACACCAGGGTCGCCGGGCGCAGCACCTTCGTCTGTCCGTGCCGGTCGACCAGCCGGGAGATCTGCGGGCCCAGGGCGGCGGCCGAAAGGGCAATGGTCGCCGTGACGAGTCCGGCCAGGCGGTAGCGGCCGGTCAGCTCGGAGATCATCGCGAGGACGCCGACGCCGGTCATCGCCAGCGGCAGCCGCCCGACGAGTCCGGCGGCGGAGAACGACTTGGTGCCGGGAGTGGCGAAGATGACGCGGTAGGGACTGGGCAACACGGGCTCCGGTGGTACAGGTCCGGTAAGGCGTATCAGTGGCGAAGACAGATTACGCGCCGGATCCGGCCGGGTGCACGGGGGTTTCCGGTCCCCTCCGGCCATGACCAGGAACGACCGCGGCCGGCCCCGCGTTCCCGGGCGGCCGGTGCCCCGTACGGGGGCCGCGACGGCGGGTGGGTGCGGTGTTGTCGGTGCCGGGTGGGAGGATCGAGTCATGTCCGACCTGCGTGACCCCGCCCCGTACGACGCCCTGCTCCTGCTCTCCTTCGGCGGCCCCGAGGGCCCCGACGACGTGGTCCCGTTCCTGGAGAACGTGACCCGCGGCCGGGGGATCCCCAAGGAGCGGCTGAAGGAGGTCGGGCAGCACTACTTCCTGTTCGGCGGCGTCAGTCCGATCAACGACCAGAACCGCGCGCTGCTGGACGCGCTCCGGAAGGACTTCGCGGACCACGGGCTGGGGCTGCCGGTCTACTGGGGCAACAGAAACTGGGCTCCGTATCTGACGGACACGCTGCGGGAGCTGGTGCGCGACGGGCACCGCCGGGTCGCCGTGCTCACGACCAGCGCCTATGCCTCGTACTCGGGGTGCCGCCAGTACCGGGAGAACCTCGCGGACGCGCTCGCCGCGCTGGCGGCGGAGGGGCTGGAGGTGCCGCGGGTCGACAAGCTCCGGCACTACTTCAACCACCCCGGGTTCGTCCGGCCCATGGTCGACGGGGTGCTGGCGTCCCTCGCGGACCTGCCGGAGGAGGTGCGCGGCGGCGCCCATCTGGTGTTCACGACCCACTCCATTCCGACAGCCGCGGCGGACGCCTCCGGTCCGGTGGCGGAGCACGGCGACGGCGGGGCGTATCTGCGGCAGCACCGGGACCTCGCCCGGGTGATCGCGGAGGCGGTGCGCGAGGAGACCGGCACCGAGCGCCCGTGGGAGCTGGTCTACCAGTCCCGCAGCGGCGCCCCGCACATCCCCTGGCTGGAGCCCGATATCTGCGACCACCTGGAGGAGCTGCACGGCGCGGGGGCTCCGGCGGCCGTGATGGTGCCCATCGGGTTCGTCTCGGACCATATGGAGGTGCTGTACGACCTCGACACGGAGGCGGCGGCGAAGGCGGCCGAGCTGGGGCTGCCGGTCCGGCGGTCGGCGACGGTGGGCGCGGATCCGCGGTTCGCGGCGGCCGTCCGGGAGCTGGTCCTGGAGCGGGCCGCGGCGGAGCGGGGCGAGCCGGTGCGGCCCTGCGCGCTGGGGTCGCTGGGCGCCTCGCACGACGTCTGCCCCGTGGGCTGCTGCCCGGCGCGCGCCCTCCGGCCCGCCGCGGCGGGGGCCGACAGCCCGTACGCCTAGGGTTTTCCCGGTGGGTGTCCCGGTGCCCGCTGCGGGCGGCGGCGACAGCCCGTACGCCCCGGGTTCCTTCCGGAGCCCGTCCGCGGAGCCCGTGGCCGCGCGCCTACGCCGCCGCGGGGCTCCGCCGCCCTTGCCGTGCCGACCCAGCCGTGCCGACCGTGAGGAACGACCGTGACCACCACCAGTGACCCGCTTCTGGCCGAACTGCTCGACCTGGCCCTGGAGGCCGCCGACCGGGCCGGGCGGCTGCTCCGCGACGGCCGGCCGGACGATCTCGGGGTCGCCGCGACCAAGTCCAGTCCGATCGACGTGGTCACCGAGATGGACATCGCGGCCGAGAAGCTGATCACCGGTTTTCTGGCGGAGCGCAGGCCCGACGACGGCTTCCTCGGCGAGGAGGGCGCCTCCAGCGAGGGGACCAGCGGAATCCGCTGGGTCGTCGACCCGCTGGACGGCACGGTGAACTATCTCTACGGGCTGCCGACCTGGGCGGTGTCGATCGCGGCCCGGCGCGGCGGCGAAACGCTCGTCGGGGTGGTGGCGGCCCCGATGCGCGGCGAGACCAGCCGGGCGGTGCTGGGCGGGGGCGCGTTCCTCAACGACCGGCCGGTGCACTGCCGACCCGCTCCCCCGCTGGACCAGGCCCTGGTGGCCACCGGGTTCAACTATGTCGCCGGGGTACGGGCCCACCAGGCCGAGGTGGCGGGGCGGCTGATCCCGAAGCTGCGGGACATCCGGCGCAGCGGGTCGGCGGCGGTGGACCTGTGCGATGTCGCGGCGGGCCGGCTGGACGGCTACTACGAGCGGGGGCTGCACCCCTGGGATCTGGCGGCGGGGGATCTGATCGCCCGCGAGGCCGGGGCGCAGACCGGCGGCCGGCCGGGTGAGGCGCCTTCGTACGAGCTGACCGTCGCGGCCGCCCCCGGGGTCTTCGGACCGCTCCAGGGGCTGCTGGAGGAGTTCGGCGCCTGGCACGACTGACCGGGCGCCGCGGACGGGCCGCGGTGGGCGGGCGGCGGGCCCGGCGCCCGTGAGGGGCCGGGCCCGCCGTCGTCCGCGCGGTACGTGCGTCCCCGTCCTCCCGGACGGGCACGGGCCCCGGGGCGGACGGCCCGCGGGGCAGTCGGGGTGCGTCAGGCCGCTTCGACCTGCACGCCGTGCTCGGCGGCAAGCCGCCGGAGGTCTTCCAGCTCGGCCAGTTCGACGTCCGCGAGGAAGTCGTCTCCGGTCTCGCGAGCCAGGGTGAGGTCGGTTTCGGTGGCCTTTATGCGCTGTAGCAGTCCTGCGGTGAATGCGTCCATATGCGCCCCCTCGTCGTGGGTGGTGGCACGGGGGTGTGCCTGGTGCCCTCCGCCGCGGGCAGCCGCGGGCGGGGGCGGTTCGATCACGCCGGCGCCGGCCGGGCGGTGAGCGGGCGCATACGGGGGATGCGCCGTCCAGGGCGTGATCTCGGGTGTCTTCTCGTCCTCCCCCGGCCTTCCGTACGAGAAACCTCAACTCCGCCGGAAATCCTCTGATTCCCCGGCGGCCGGGCGGGGGGTTTCCGGCTCCGAAGGCGGGAGCATCCCGCCTTACAGCCGGTTTACGCGCGTAACGGGCAGGATGGACGCGCACAGACAGTGCAGGGACATGCCCCGATCGGGTCGACGGGGCCAAGGGAAGGATCGCGACGTGCGCGTACTCGTCGTCGAGGACGAGCAGCTGCTCGCCGATGCGGTGGCCACCGGACTGCGCCGGGAGGCCATGGCGGTCGACGTGGTGTACGACGGCGCCGCCGCGCTGGAGCGGATCGGCGTCAACGACTACGACGTGGTGGTGCTCGACCGCGATCTTCCGCTGGTCCACGGCGACGACGTGTGCCGCAGGGTCGTCGAGCTGGGGGTGCCGACCCGGGTGCTGATGCTGACCGCCTCGGGTGATGTCTCGGACCGGGTCGAGGGCCTGGAGCTGGGCGCGGACGACTATCTGCCCAAGCCGTTCGCCTTCACCGAGCTGACCGCCCGGGTGCGGGCGCTGGGCCGGCGGACCACGGTGCCGCTGCCGCCCGTGCTGGAGCGCGCCGGGATCAAGCTGGACCCGAACCGCCGGGAGGTCTTCCGGGACGGCCGGGAGATCCAGCTCGCGCCGAAGGAGTTCGCGGTGCTGGAGGTGCTGATGCGCAGCGAGGGTGCGGTGGTCTCGGCGGAGCAGTTGCTGGAGAAGGCCTGGGACGAGAACACGGATCCGTTCACCAATGTGGTGCGGGTGACCGTGATGACCCTGCGGCGCAAGCTCGGGGAGCCGCCGGTGATCGTCACCGTGCCGGGCTCCGGTTACCGGATCTGACCGGTGGCCGCCGCCCCCGCACCCCCGAAGGTGCCGCCGAAGCCGTCCTGGGATCCCCGTACCCCGGTGCGGCCGCTGCTGCGTCCCACGATCCGGATACGGCTGACCCTGCTGTACGGCGGGATGTTCCTGATCGCGGGCATCCTGCTGCTGTCGATCATCTATCTGCTGGCCGCCCAGGCCCTGCACGAGGGCAGCACCCTGCCCTTCAAGATCCTCTCCGGGAGCTTCCAGGAGACCACCAGCGGCTGCGATCTGCCCGACAAGGGTTCGGGCGAGGAGTTCAGCGCCGAGCTGGCCAAATGCTTCGCGCACCAGCGCGAGCTGGCGCTCAACGATCTGCTGCGCCGTTCGCTCTTCGCGCTGTTGGGGCTGAGCATCATCGCCTTCGCGTTCGGGTACGCGATGGCGGGCCGGGTGCTGTCGCCGCTGGGCCGGATCACCCGTACCGCCCGCCAGGTGGCCGGATCCGACCTGTCGCGCCGGATCCAGCTGGACGGCCCGGAGGACGAGCTGAAGGAGCTGGCGGACACCTTCGACGAGATGCTGGCCCGGCTGGAGCGGGCCTTCACCGCCCAGCAGCGGTTCGTCGCCAACGCCTCGCACGAGCTGCGGACCCCGCTGGCGATCAACCGCACCCTGCTGGAGGTGCATCTCTCGGACCCGGCGGCTCCGGTGGAGCTCCAGCAGCTCGGCCGGACCCTGCTCGCCACGAACGAGCGGAGCGAGCAGCTCGTGGAGGGGCTGCTGCTGCTGGCCCGGAGCGAGAACCAGATCGTGGACCGCAAACCGGTCGATCTCGCGGAGGTGGCGGCCCGCGCGGTCGACCAGGCCCGCGGCGAGGCGGCCGAGCGGTCCGTGGAGGTCCGCGGGGCGCGCGAGCCCGCGGTGGTCTCGGGCAACGGGGTGCTGCTGGAGCGGGTGGCCCTGAACCTGGTCCAGAACGCCGTGCGGTACAACGTGCCGGACGGGGGCTGGGTGGAGGTGACCACCCGGACCGGGCCGGGCATCGCGGAGCTGGTCGTGGAGAACACCGGTCCGGTGGTTCCGGCGTACGAGATCGACAACATCTTCGAGCCGTTCCGGCGGCTGCGGCAGGACCGGACGGGCAGCGACAAGGGCGTCGGGCTCGGCCTGTCGATCGTCCGCTCGGTGGTCCGGGCCCACGGGGGCCGTATCATCGCGGAGCCCCGTGAGGGCGGTGGGCTCGTGATGCGCGTCACTCTGCCGCTCTGAGGACCACTCGGGGCCGGTCCCCGGGGAAGAAAATTCCGTTCGCTTTAGGCGGAATTTTCAGGACCTGTTCCGAGGTTGTTCGTGTGTGATCGATCACAGGGACGATTTTCGGACCATCCACTCTCCGTGATCACGGTTCTTCCGGAAAGCCGGGAAAAGTCCGGGTTTCCGGGGGTCCGAATCACGGGAAGTACACGGGGTGGCGCCCGTGAGCTGCAACATTTGGATCGTGTACGGTCCCCATCGCCATCCAACCCGATCACTCCCGGGGGATCCGGTTGGGTGTCGATTGAGTAACAGACCTTGATGTGAGGCAAAATCTCCGCCTCAGGTCGGGCACAAGTCCGGCCTCTCACGCGTTACGTGCGCTGGAGACACCGCAATCACACCCAGAGGGGGAGAGCGACACATGGCAACGGACTACGACACCCCACGCAAGACCGACGACGACGTCGATTCGGACAGCCTTGAGGAACTGAAGGCCAGGCGGAACGACAAGTCGACCTCGACCGTCGACGTCGACGAGTTCGAGGCCGCCGAGGGCATGGAGCTGCCCGGCGCGGACCTCTCCAACGAGGAGCTGGCCGTCCGGGTGCTGCCCAAGCAGGCCGACGAGTTCACCTGCATGAGCTGCTTCCTGGTCCACCACCGCAGCCAGCTGGCCCGTGAGAAGAACGGCCAGCCGATCTGCCGCGACTGCGAGTAAGGTCCGGTCGGCCGTGGCAGGCGAGACACCGTCGAGGAAGCGGCGTTTCCGGCTTCTGAAGCCGTCGGAGACGCATCAGGGCGGTACGGGACCGTCCGGGGCTCCTGAGCCCCTGGGCGAGCACTCGGCCGCCCTCCTGCCCCATGCCGTGGGAGATGCCGGGCGAGGCCTTGCGGCCTCGCCTGACGCACTCCCCGCGCAGACCCCGCCCCCGGCCGTGGACCCGGTCGGGGATCCGGCGGCGGAGCAGGTTCCGGGAAAGGCCGGCAAGCTGGCCGGCGTACGCCGGGGCGTCCGCAGAAGCGGGCAGAGCGCCAAGGCGGCCGTCGGCTATCTCGCCGACCGGATCATCGAGAACGCCCCGCGCATTCCGGTGCGCGATCTGGCGACCCTGCGTGCGCAGTTCCCCGGCCTGGGCCCCGAGCAACTGGCCGACAAGCTGGTCGCGGGCGCGGCCGCCGGGACGGCGACCGTGGGAGCGGGCGTGGGAGCGGCGGCGATGCTGCCCGTACCGCCCGCGATGCCCGCCGAACTGGCCACCGAGATCACCGGTGTGGCCGCGATAGAACTCAAGCTGATCGCCGAGCTGTACGAGGTCTACGGCCTGCGGCCGCCGGGCACGCTCAAGGACCGCAGCACCCTCTATCTGGCCACCTGGTCGGAGGAGCGCGGTATCGACGTGACCAAGCCGTCGACGTACAAGAACGCCGCGCTGGTCAGCAGCGGGCTCAAGCGCGAGCTGCGCCAGCAGATCATGAAGCGCATGATCCGGAACCTGCCGAATCTGCTGCCGTTCATGATCGGTGCGGCCGTCGGAGCCGTGATCAACCGCCGGGACACCCGCCACCTCGCCGAGCGCATCCGCAAGGACCTGCGGGCCGGCCAGGTGCCGTGGGACGCGCTGGAGGCGCTTCCGCCGCTGGAGCAGCCGCAGCAGGCGCTGGAGCTGTCGCCGGACTCCTGGGCGGACCGGGCCCGCGAGCTGGAGCGCTGAGGCTCCCTCCGCACTCCGTGACCGACCGTGCCGGGGGCCCGCAGCGGCCCCCGCTTCCCCTAGGTCGTGTCCGCAAAGTCCCGTCTGGCCCGCGACGCCCGGCACGCACACTCGCTGCGTTGTCGGGATTTCCCAAGTACGTCCAGTACGAGCGAAACCCTCCGCCTTGCGATTGCACGCACCGAACGCCGCAGGCCCCGCCCTCCGGGCGGACGACGCTACTTTGCGGACACGCCCTAGCACCCCGCAGAGCGCTCCGCCCTGCCCCGACGGCCGTCTCAGGGCCGCCGGAGCGGCCCTGAGCGGCCTCGGCGGGCCGTTCCGGTCTTCCGGGTCACCCGGCCGCGGGACGGCCGGACAGCGCGGCGGAGAGG
The DNA here is from genome assembly GCF_053981115.1 of Streptomyces sp. NPDC003691. NCBI lineage: Bacteria > Bacillati > Actinomycetota > Actinomycetes > Kitasatosporales > Streptomycetaceae > Streptomyces > Streptomyces sp. NPDC003691. The sequence continues at coordinate 12,199 of NZ_JBSFNQ010000036.1, forward strand.
GCTTCCGGATCGCGCGTCGAGAGATAGACGTACGGGGTCGGGTCCGCCGGGTCGGTGACCGGGATCCTGACCGCCGTCGGCACATAGCTGCGGAGCAGCATGAAGGCCCGGGCGTCGGCCTTGTACGAGCGCCAGGCGCGGGCCTCCTCCGGGTCGAGCACCTCGGGCTCACCGAGCGCCGTCAGCGGGATCCGGGCGTCCCCGGCGACCAGGGCCCCCGCGACCACCCTGATCCGGGCACTGCCGTAGGAACTCACCACCGCGCCCGCCAGCAGCGCCACCAGGACCACGGCGACCAGCGCCGGAAGCAGGCCGACCGGGAAGACCGTGAGCCCTCCGGTGAGGCCCAGCAGTCCGCAGATCACCCACCAGAGGGCGGGGGCGGTCAGGCGTTCTTCGTAGCGCGGCGCGGCGGCCGGTGCGGAGGGCTGCATGCCGTCAAGCTTGGCACGCGCGCCGGGGCGGCCCTCGTGCGGGTACGGGCGCGGTTCACCGGCGGCGTACGGGCCTTGCGGCCCGGGTGCGGGCGCCCGGTGGCGGCCGCCGCCGTACCGCCGGAGAGCGGCCGGACTCCTCGTACTCGGGTACGCGGGGGTACTCGGGTATGCAGAACGCCACCCGCGGCCGGGCGGACGCGGCCCGCGTCCGGACTCTCGTTGCACGCGCGGACTCTCGTACACGCATACGAGTAACCGTCGGGCATGCGTACGGGAATCGTCCTGGCGCCGCGGTCCGCCGTCCGTGCGCACCGGCGCACGCGGGCGGACGCCCAAGGCTCGCGTGAGGCAACGGCCCGACCGCGGGTAAGGTCTGCGCCTGTGAGCACTGCACATCCACCGGGGCCGGGCCCCGGGCCGGAACCGGGCCCGGCGGCCGCCCGCCCCTCGACCGTGACGCCTCCGGCCGATGCCGTACCCCCGGTACGCCACCCGGACGCCCCCGCGCCCGGCGAACTGCTCGGAACGCACTACGAGCAGTGTTTCGGCTGCGGTCGCGACCAGCCGCACGGTCTGCATCTGGCGGCCCGGGCCGGTGACGGCGTGAGCATCACCGCCGAGTTCACCGTGAAGCCCGCGCACCAGGGTGCGCCGGGCCTGGCCCACGGCGGGGTGCTCGCCACCGCCCTGGACGAGTCGCTGGGCTCGCTGACCTGGCTGCTGCGGACCATCGCGGTGACCGGGCGGCTGGAGACCGACTTCGTGCGTCCGGTGCCGGTCGGCACCGTGCTGTTTCTCCGGGCCGAGGTGACCGCGGTCGCGGGCCGGAAGATCTACGCCCGGGCCGAGGGCCGGATCGGCGGCCCCGAGGGACCGCTCGCCGTCCGTGCGAATGCCCTCTTCGTCGAGGTCAAAGTCGATCATTTCATCGACAACGGCCGCGCCGAGGAGATCGAGGCCGCCATGGCCGACCCCGACCAGATCCGCCGCGCCCGCGCCTTCGAGGTGAATCCCTGATGTCCCCCGTGTCCGGCCCCCACGGCCCCCACGACCTGCTCGACGTGCTGATCCGCCGGGTCGACCCCGAGGTGCCGCTGCCGTCCTACGCGCACCCGGGCGACGCCGGAGCCGACCTGGTGACCTGCGAGGCCGCCGTGCTGGAGCCCGGGGAGCGGGCCGTGCTGCCGACGGGGATCTCCCTGGCGCTCCCCGACGGGTACGCCGCCTTCGTCCATCCGCGCTCGGGCCTCGCCGCCCGCTGCGGAGTAGCCTTTGTGAATGCCCCCGGGACGATTGACGCCGGGTACCGTGGGGAAATCAAGGTGATCGTGGTCAATCTCGACCCGCGCGAGAGCGTGCGGTTCGAGCGCTTCGACCGCGTCGCCCAGCTTGTCGTCCAGAAGGTCGAGAAGGTGCGCTTCCACGAGGTGGCGGAGCTTCCCGGCTCGGCACGGGCCGAGGGGGGCTTCGGGTCCACCGGCGGTCATGCCGCCGTGGGCGGCACAGCGGATGGTTCAGCGGGTGGGAATCGATACGCTTCCGTCGTATCCGACCGGGAAGGACAGTGACGTGTTCGGACGTCGCAAGAAGAGTGGTTCCGCGAAGGACGCGGACGCAGCGGGCGAGACCGAGCAGGTCGACGCGGCCCTGGACGGGCCGGACGAAGCCGGTGAGGACGCCGACGACGTCGCACCCCGGCGGGTGAACCTTCCTCCGGCCCCGCGGCCCGACGGCCCCTGGGACCTGTCCGAGGTGTCCAAGCCCGCCGAGGGCCGGGTCGACCTGGGCGGTCTGTTCGTGCCCGGAGTCGAGGGCATGGAACTGCGCGTCGAGGTCGCCGGTGACGCGATCGTCGCCGCGACGGTCGTCCTCCGGGACAGCGCCGTCCAGCTCCAGGCGTTTGCCGCGCCGAAGAAGGAAGGCATCTGGGGCGAGGTCCGCGAGGAGATCGCCGGTGGCATCACCCAGCAGGGCGGTGTGATCGACGAGGTCGAGGGTCCGCTCGGCTGGGAGCTGCGGGCCCAGGTCCCGGTGCAGCTGCCGGACGGCACGGGCGGGGTGCAGCTGGTGCGCTTCGTCGGCGTCGACGGCCCCCGCTGGTTCCTGCGCGGAGTGATCTCCGGCCAGGGCGCGGTCCAGCCGGAGGCGGCCGGTCTGCTGGAGCAGATCTTCCGTGACACGGTCGTGGTCCGCGGTGACGGCCCGATGGCCCCCCGTGACCCGATCGTCCTCAAGCTGCCCGAGGACGCGCAGATGGTGCCCGAGGGCGTCCAGCAGGAGGAGCAGGCCGGTTCCCGCTTCTCCGGCGGTATGGGACAGCTCCAGCGCGGCCCGGAGATCACCGAGGTCCGCTGACCGCGCCGGCAGCGGCGCCGCAGCCGTGTCCGACGGGCCGCGCCCCCTGGTTGTCCACAGGGGGTGCGGCCCGTCGCCGTTTCGCCGTACTGTGCCGAAAACACCGGGTGAACGGTGGGGCCGGGGCGGTACCCGGCCGCGCCGCGGCAGCCGGCACCCGGATCCAGAACGCGGATCCGGACGGACGAACGGGAACGACCGGGGGGCAGTGATGAGCGGGGACGGGCGCACCGGCACGGCGGCCGTGCTGGACGGGCCGGAGGGCGGCTCCGGCGGCGGGCCGATGGTACGGGTGGAGAACCTGCACCGCACCTACGGCTCCGGAGCGGGCGCCGTACATGCGCTGAGGGGGGTCTCCTTCGAGGTGCCCCGGGGCGAGCTGGTGGCCCTGAAGGGCAGATCCGGGTCGGGGAAGACGACGCTGCTCAATCTCGTCGGCGGCCTGGACGGGGCCGACGAGGGGCGGATCGTCATCGACGGCACCGACCTGGCCGGACTGGACGAGGACGGGCTGCTGGCGCTGCGGCGCGACCGGATCGGTTTCGTCTTCCAGTCCTTCGGGCTGATCCCGATCCTGACCGCCGCGGAGAACGTGGGTGTACCGCTGCGGCTGCGCAGGGCGCCGGTGAAGGAGCGGGACGAGCGGGTGGAGCTGATGCTCGCACTGGTCGGTCTGACCGATCACGCGGCCCAGCGCCCCACGGAGCTGTCCGGCGGGCAGCAGCAGCGGGTGGCCATCGCCCGGGCCCTCGCCAACCGCCCGGCCCTGCTGATAGCCGACGAGCCGACCGGACAGCTCGACGCGGAGACCGGGCTCTCCGTGATGGAGCTGCTGCGGGCGGTCGTCCGGGCCGAGGGGGTCACCGCGCTGGTCGCCACCCACGACGCCCAGCTCCTGGGCCTTGCGGACCGGGTGCTGGAGCTGCACGACGGCGAGATCACCGAGCACTGATCCCGGCTGCCGTACGGGCCGCTGCCGCCGCCCGGCGGCCGGACCGGGCCCGGATCGTTCCGGAGTGTCCCGCCGCAGGTCGGCGGGGTCACCCGGCCCGGGAGTCCCGTCCCCGGGGGCGGGGTCCGGCCGGCGGAGGCCGCCCGGGGCCCGGTCCGCATCAGAATCGCGTCAATACCGTCTCCGGTGCCGCCACCCCACCCGTTTTGCCCGGTTCCCCCGCCGTATCGTCGGAGCGCACGAGCGGAACGGCGGAAACGCCCGGCCGCCTTTCTGAAAGACAATGGGGCCATGGGACGCGGCAAGCTTCGGATCTACCTCGGCGCGGCACCGGGCGTGGGCAAGACGTACTCCATGCTCTCCGAGGCCCATCGCCGGGTGGAGCGCGGCACCGACTGCGTGGTGGCCTTCGTGGAGCACCACGACCGGCCGCGGACCGAGGTGATGCTGCACGGTCTGGAGCAGATACACCGCCGTGAGCTGGAGTACCGCGGCGGGGTCTTCACGGAGATGGACGTGGACGCCGTCCTGGCGCGGCGCCCCGCGGTGGCCCTGGTGGACGAGCTGGCGCACACCAATGTGCCGGGCTCGCGGAACGCCAAGCGCTGGCAGGACGTGGAGGAGCTGCTGGCGGCCGGGATCGACGTGATATCGACCGTCAACATCCAGCACTTCGAATCACTCGGTGACGTCGTGGAGTCGATCACCGGGGTCCGGCAGCGGGAGACCGTGCCGGACGAGGTGGTGCGGCGGGCCGATCAGATCGAACTGGTCGACATGGCTCCGCAGGCGCTGCGCCGCCGGATGGCGCACGGGAACATCTACAAGCCCGACAAGGTCGACGCCGCCCTGTCGAACTACTTCCGGCCCGGGAATCTGACCGCGCTGCGGGAGCTGGCGCTGCTGTGGGTCGCGGACCGGGTGGACGAGTACCTCCAGCAGTACCGGGGCGAGCACAACATCCGTTCGACCTGGCAGGCCCGGGAGCGGATCGTCGTCGGACTGACCGGCGGGCCCGAAGGGCGCACCCTGATCCGCCGGGCGGCCCGGATGGCGGCCAAGGGTTCGGGCAGTGAGATCCTCGCGGTCTACATCGCCCGCAGCGACGGTCTGACCTCGGCCTCGCCGAAGGAGCTGGCGGTCCAGCGGACCCTGGTCGAGGACCTCGGGGGGACGTTCCACCATGTCGTCGGCGACGACATCCCGTCCTCGCTGCTGGAGTTCGCGCGGGGCGTCAACGCCACCCAGATCGTGCTGGGGTCCAGCCGCCGCAAGACCTGGCAGTACATCTTCGGTCCCGGGGTGGGAGCGACCGTGGCCCGGGACTCGGGCCCCGATCTGGACGTCCATATCGTCACCCACGACGAGGCGGGCAAGGGCCGGGGGCTGCCGGTGGCCCGCGGCGCCCGGCTGGGCCGGTCGCGGATCATCGCGGGCTGGCTGGTGGGCGTCGCCGCGCCGGTGCTGCTGGCGCTGCTGCTGACGGCCCTGGACGACTCGCTCGGGCTGGCCAACGACGTACTGCTGTTCCTCTTCGCCACCGTGATGGCGGCGCTGCTGGGCGGGCTGCTGCCGGCGCTGGCGTCGGCCGCGGTCGGTTCCCTGCTGCTGAACTACTACTTCACACCGCCCGTGCACACCCTGACCGTGTACGACCCCAAGAACATCGTCGCGATCGTGATCTTCTTCGCCGTCGCGGTGGCGGTGGCGTCCGTGGTGGACCTGGCGGCGCGCCGCACCCATCAGGCGGCCCGGCTGCGGGCCGAGTCGGAGATCCTGTCGTTCCTCGCCGGGAGCGTGCTGCGCGGGGAGACCTCGCTGGACGCGCTGCTCCAGCGGGTCCGGGAGACCTTCGGCATGGAGTCGGTGGCCCTGCTGGAGCGGAGGAGCGACGTCGATCCGTGGACCACGGCGGGCAGTGTCGGGCCGCGCTCCGTCGTCCGGCCCGAGGACGCCGATGTGGACATGCCCGTCGGGGACCATATGGCGCTGGCGCTGTCGGGGCGGGTGCTGCCCGCCGAGGACCGCCGGGTGCTGGCCGCCTTCGCGGCCCAGGCCGCCGTGGTCCTCGACCGCCAGCGGCTGGTCGGGGAGGCGGAGGAGGCCCGCAGGCTGGCCGAGGGCAACCGCATCCGGACGGCTCTGCTGGCCGCCGTCAGCCACGATCTGCGGACTCCGCTGGCGGCCATCAAGGCGGCCGTCACCTCGCTCCGGTCGGACGACGTGGCCTGGTCCGACGAGGACGAGGCGGAGTTGCTGGAGGGCATCGAGGACGGTGCCGACAGACTTGACCAGCTTGTGGGGAACCTTCTCGACATGTCCCGTCTCCAGACGGGTACGGTCACCCCGTTGATGCGGGTGACCGATCTCGACGAGGTGGTTCCCATGGCCCTGGTCGGTGTGCCGGACGACAGTGTCGAGCTGGACGTGCCCGAGACCCTGCCGATGGTCACCGTCGACCGCGGGCTGCTGGAACGGGCGGTGGCCAACATCGTCGAGAACGCCGTCAAGTACAGCCCCGAGGGGACTCCGGTGACCGTGGCGGCGAGCGCGCTCGGCGCGCGGGTCGAGGTCCGGGTGGTCGACCGGGGCCCCGGGGTGCCGGACGAGGAGAAGGAGCGGATCTTCGAGCCGTTCCAGCGGTCCGGGGACGCGCCGCGCGGCGCGGGGGTGGGGCTGGGGCTCGCGGTGGCCCGCGGCTTCGTGGAGGCCATGGGCGGCACGCTGACCGCGGAGGACACCCCGGGCGGCGGAATGACCATGGTCCTGACCCTGACGGCGGCTCCCGGCACCGAACCCGCGAAGGCCGATCTCCCCGCACAGGTCACCTCGTGAGCCGCGGCCCACGGGCCGCCGCCCGGGACCGGGAGCGACACCGCCGGTACCTGTCCCGCGGGACCCGGTGAGGGCCGTGAGCACCGCGAACACCGCTGAGGCAGTACAGGCAGCGCGGGCCGTGAAGGCCGTGAACACAGCAGCAACCGAAGGACGGAAAGGCAGGCCGGGAATGACCAGGGTGCTGGTGGTCGACGACGAGCCGCAGATCGTACGCGCCCTCGTGATCAATCTGAAGGCGCGCAAGTACGAGGTGGACGCGGCCCCCGACGGGGCGACCGCGCTCCAGCTCGCCGCGGCGCGCCACCCCGATGTGGTCGTCCTCGACCTGGGCCTGCCCGATATGGACGGGGTCGAGGTGATCAAGGGGCTGCGGGGCTGGACGCGGGTGCCGATCCTGGTGCTCTCCGCGCGGCACACCTCCGACGAGAAGGTGGAGGCGCTGGACGCCGGCGCCGACGACTACGTCACCAAGCCGTTCGGTATGGACGAACTGCTGGCCCGGCTGCGGGCCGCGGTCCGCCGGGCCGAGCCGGTGGGCGGCGGCGACGACGATGTCGTCGTGGTCGAGACCGAGGGCTTCACCGTCGATCTGGCCGCGAAGAAGGTCAACCGCGACGGCCGGGACGTCCGGCTGACGCCGACCGAATGGCATCTGCTGGAGGTCCTGGTCCGGAACACGGGCCGGCTGGTCAGCCAGAAGCAGTTGCTCCAGGAGGTCTGGGGGCCCTCCTACGGGACCGAGACCAACTACCTCCGTGTCTATATGGCGCAGCTGCGGCGGAAGCTGGAGACCGACCCCTCCCACCCGAGGCACTTCGTCACCGAGCCGGGCATGGGCTACCGCTTCGAGCGGTAGTCCCCCGGTCGCCGCAGGTGACGGCCCCGGCCACGGGAACGGGCGCCCGGCGGGCCGGTTGCCCGGGCCGTCGCGGCGGTTGTCCACAGGGTCCCGTCCGGCCGGGTGGACTCCGGGGCACGGCCGGTACGCTTGCTGCATGAGTGCACCTCCCTCCGGGGCGCCCGGAAGCGGTTCCGGGCCCGGTTCCGGACCGGCCGGTCCGGCGCCGAGACCGGCCGGCCGGCTCCGCCGCATGTTCGACCGTCTGGCCAGCTCGCGCCAGGACCTGGAGTCGGAGGAGCTGCGGGAGGACGCACAGGTGTCCGGGTGCACCCGGATCGCCGAATGCACGGATCGCCAGATCGTCCGGGTGACTGGTACGTTGCGCACGGTGACCCTGCGTCCCAGGGCCGGGGTGCCCGCCCTGGAGGCCGAGCTGTTCGACGGTACGGCCCCGCTGGACATCGTCTGGCTCGGCCGCCGCTCCATCGTGGGCATAGAGCCGGGCCGCAGGCTCATAGCCTCCGGCCGTATCTCCATGAGCCACGGCCGCCGTGTGCTGTTCAACCCCAAATACGAACTCCGACCGCTCGGACAGGAGTAGCCGGTGACGTCTTTCGACAAGCCGACCACCACCCCCGCCCCCTCGGCCTCCTCGCCGGACGCCTCCGCCACGGGCTCCACGGCGCCCGGAGAGCGGGGCCCCGACGGCGCTCCGGCGGGCACCGCCCCCGATCCGGCCGATGTCAGGGCGGTCACCGAAGCCGCGCTCTTCGACGCCTTCGGCGGCATCCGCGGCATGGTGGAGACGGTCGTCCCCGGTCTGCTGTTCGTCACGATCTACACGATCAACCAGGACCTCCATGCCTCCGCGATCGCCGCGCTGGCCGTCGCCCTGGTGCTGGTCGCCGCCCGGCTGGTCCTCAAGGGCACCGTGAAGCACGCGTTCAGCGGTGTCTTCGGTGTCGCCTTCGGTGTGGTCTTCGCGATGATGACCGGCAACGCCAAGGACTTCTATCTGCCGGGCATGCTCTACACCCTGGGACTCGGTGTCGCGTATGTCGCGACCGCGGCGGCCGGTGTGCCGCTGATCGGGCTGATGCTGGGCCCCGTCTTCAAGGAGAACCTCTCCTGGCGGACCCGTAACCCCGGCCGCAAGAAGGCGTACACCAAGGCCAGCTACGCCTGGGGCGCGATCCTGCTCGCCAAGTGCGCCATCCTCTTCCCGCTCTACTTGTGGGCCGATACGGAGGAGCTGGGGTGGGTGCTGGTGTCGCTCAAGATCCCGCCCTTCCTGCTGGCCGTCTATCTGACCTGGGTGTTCCTGGCGAAGGCGCCGCCGCCGATCGACGTCTTCGCGGAGATGGAGGCGGAGGAGCGGGCCGAGCGGGAGCGCAAGGCCCGGCAGACCGCGGAGCAGGGCGAGAGCTGATCCGGCGGTGACCGGTGCCGTCCGGGGCGGCTTCCCGTCGCACCTGACCGGCCCGGTATCCGTCCGGCGGTGACCGGCCCCGGCCGCCCCCGGAGCGGCGGGGCGGCGGCCGGTTTCCCGGCCCGCCGGACCGTGACCCGTTCCGGCCGCTCCGTACCTCTCCCGACGGTCACGATCTGATCAACTCCCGGGTCAGGACGTGCCCTCGGCCGGTGCCCTCTGCAACGATCCGAACGCGAAAGATGTTTCGGGGGCGGCCCGTGGGGCCACAGGGGGATGACCGGTGACGGCCTTTCTGTTCCACCGTGCGCGCGGTCACCGGCTTCTGCTGGCCGCCGCACTGCTTGCCGTGCTGCTCACCGCGTCGGTGCTGGCGGCGCTCGCCGCCTTCGCCGGATCCGTGGGGGATGCCGGGCTGCGCCATGCGCTCGGTACCCGGGACGCGGCCGCGGCCTCGCTGATCATCACCTCGGACGACTCCTCCGCCGACCGGAGCGCCGCAGCCGAGGGGGCCCGGCGCGGTTCCGAGCGCGCCTTCGACGGTCTGCCCGTCACCCTGCGGCCGTTCGAACGCTCGGCGCCGTACTCCCTCCCCCGCGCGCTCCAGCCGCCCGCCGCCCGCCAGGGCGAGCCCGATCTCACCATGCTGGCGGTCGTGGACCGCTCCAAGGTGCAGCTGGCCTCCGGTGCCTGGCCCTCCCCCGCCGCCGGGCCGGTCGTGGAGGTTGCCCTGCCGGAGCCGGCGGCGCGGGCCCTGAAGGCGGCCGCCGGGCCGCGCGTGCTGACGCTCGCCAGCCGGCTCGGCGGACCCGCGGTCCAGGTCCGGGTGGTCGGCGTCTACCGGGTCACCGACCGCGACGACCCGTACTGGCAACTGGACGAGCTGCGCGGCCGCGGGGTGCGCGCGGACGTCTTCACCACCTACGGCCCCCTGCTGGCCGATCCCCGGGCCTTCGCCTCGGAACGGATCGCCAAGGGCGGCCCGGCCTGGCTGGCGACCGCCGATTTCGGCGCTCTGACCGGGGAGCGGATCGACTCGCTCCGCTCGTCCGCCCGCGCGAGCCAGAAGCTGCTGTCCGCACAGCCCGGTCTCAAGGGCGGGGTGGTCGCGAAGACCTCCCTGCCGGAGGTCCTGGACCGGATGGAGCGGGCCCTCCTGGTGGCCCGGGCGACCCTGCTGATCGTCTCGCTCCAGCTGGTCCTGCTCGCCGGTTACGCGCTGCTGATGGTGGCCCGGCTGCTGAGCACCGAGCGGGAGTCCGAGACCCGGGTCCTGCTGGCCCGTGGTGCCTCCCGGCGCCGGATCGCCGCCCTGTCGGCCCTGGAGGCGCTGATTCTCGCGCTGCCCGCCGTGGTGTGCGCGCCGCTGCTCGCCGGGCCGCTGACCGCGCTGCTCGCCGGTCAGGGGCTGCTGGCCAGGATCGGGCTGAAGGTGGAGACCGCGCCGACGGCCGCCGTCTGGCTGGTGGGCGCGGCGACCGCGCTGGCCTGCGCGGCGGCGGTGGTGGCTCCGGCGATCGGCGCGGCCCGCCGGTCGGCCCGGGGCCGTACCGGCACCCTGCCCGGCCCGGTGCGGGCGGGCGCCGATATCGCGCTGGTCGCGGTGGCGGGGGTGGCGTACTGGCAGCTGGAGCGGCGGACGTCGGGCAGCGGTGCGCTCACCGGCGACCGCGGCGGCGAGCTGGGCATCGACCCGCTGCTGGTGGTGGCACCGGCGCTGGCGCTGCTCGCCGGGACCGTACTGACGCTGCGGCTGCTGCCGCCCGCCGCACGGCTGGCCGAGCGGTGGGCCGTACGCGGCCGGGGGCTGGCGTCCGCGCTGGCGGGCTGGCAGCTCAGCCGCCGTCCGGGCCGTGGCGCGGGGCCGGCGCTGCTGCTGGTGCTGGCGGTCGCGCTGGGCATGCTGGCGGTCGGTCAGAGCGCTTCGTGGGACCGTTCGCAGGACGATCAGGCGGACTTCCGGGCGGGCGCCCCGGTACGGGTGCTGAGCGCCCCCACGGTCCCGTTCGGGCAGGGCGGTGTCTACGACGGTATGCCCGGGGTCCGGGCCGCCGTTCCCGCCGCCCGGCAGACGATGGCGCTGACCGGCGGCCGCCAGGCGACGGTGCTGGCCCTGGACACCCGGCGGGCGCTGAACCCGGACGGGGCGGGGGTTCCCGGAGCCGCGGGCGCCGGAGACTCCACAGCCGCAGGTTCCAAAGCCGCAGGCTCCACAACCGGAGGTTCCCCGGCCGGAGGTTCCCCGGCCGGAGGGGCCGCGGGCGCGGCGCGCGCCGTCGGCGGAGATGCCACCGGGGCCGGTCTCCGGCTGCGGGACGATCTCGCGGCGGGCGGGAACCCCGAGCGGTCGGTGGCTTCCCTGCGGCCGCGCGGCGAACCCCGCGCCGGGCTGGTGCTGCCCGCCGACGCCCACCGGCTGGAGCTGGACGTCACCCTGGGGGGCGCGTACGACGGGCCTTGGGGCACCGCCGGCTTCGACGTCCGGAGCATCAGTGAGCCCGGGCTGAGCGCCTCGGTCACCGTGGAGGATCGTTACGGCGTGCCGTACCGCCTGCCGCTGGGCAATCTGTTCCCCGACGGCAAGCGGCACCGGGTGGTACTGGACCTGGCGAAGGCCGCGGAGGCGCCCGTCGGCCGTCCGGCGGGGCCGCTGGCGCTGACCGCGGTCGAGTTCGACGAGGAGGGCTTCCCGGACCGGATCGCGCCCAAGTGGCTGAAGGTCGCGGTCCGGTCGGTGGGCGCCGACGGAACCGCACGGCCGGTCGCCCCGGCCGCCGGGCTCTCCTGGAAGGCCACCGCCACCGTCACGGCGGGCGACGAGGACCCGGCGGCGAAGCGGCCCGCCGTCACCGGGGTGACCGTCTCGCCCGGCGTGCCGCTCGACCTGCGGTACCACACGGGCACCGGTGAGTACGGCGACGGCTGGGGCGAGACGCGTTCGGTGACGGTCCGGGTCACGGCCGTACGGCCGCCGGCTCCCGAGCCGCTCGCCCTGGCCACGGAGTCCTTCCTGGCCGCCCGGGACGCGAAGGTCGGCTCCCGGATCCAGGTCCCGATGCCGGGCGGTGACATCACCGTGCGGATCGCCGGGGTGCTGGAGGCCGTACCGACGACCGGTCCCGGCGCGATCGACGCCTCGGCCGTACGGCCCGAACTGGACGGCGGCTCGCTGCTGCTCGATCTCCCCGCGGTCAACCGGGTGCTCGCCGAACGGCCCGCCGCGTCCCTCCCGCCCGGTGAGTGGTGGCTGTTCACCGAACCGGGGCAGGCGGCGCGGGTCGCGGCCGCGCTGCGCGAGCGGGCCGAGGTCGACCCCTCGCAGATCCTGGTACGGGACGAGATCGCCCGGGAGTTGCACGAGGATCCGCTCGGCGCGGGCCCGCAGTCGGCGCTGCTGGCGACGGCGGCGGCCGCCGCTCTGCTGGCGGCGGTCGGTTTCGCGGTGGGCACGGTGGGAGCGCTGCGGGAGCGTTCGGCGGAGTTCGCGGTGCTGCGGGCGCTGGGCGCGCCCCGGCGGTTGTCCGCCCGGCTGCTCGCGGTCGAGCAGTCCCTGCTGATCGGTCTGGGCCTGCTGATCGGGGTGGCCCTGGGCGCGGTGCTCACCCGGGCGATCGTGCCGCTGATCGTGCTGACGGGCGGAGCGGCCAGGCCCGTTCCGGAAGTTCTGGTGGAGCTGCCCCTGGGCCGGGTGGCGCTGCTGGTGGTGGGCGTCGCGGCGGCGCCCGTACTGATCGTTGGCGCCCTGATGCTGCGCAGGACCGACCCGGCGGCGTCGCTGCGGGCGCAAGGAGGCGAGTGACGGTGAGGGCGACGGTGACGGGGCAGTGGCTCCGGGGCGTCGGCGGGCAGCGGGCGGACGGGTGTTCGCGGGGCGCCCGGCGGTGCTCGGGGGCGGGGCCGGTTGCGTACGGCACCGGGGTAACGGGCCGGGCGTCGTACGGCGCCGCGGCGCCAGGGGATCCTGCGGTGCGCCGGACCGCGATACCGGGGCGGTCGGCGTACGGCGGCGCGCTCGCCCGATGCGGATGCACGGCCTCGTACCGCACCACAACACCACGACCGGTGGCCCACGGCACCGCGGTCACCCGGCGGCAGCACCATGCGCCGGGCCCCGCGGCCCACAGCGCGGGTGTCCGGGGGTGGTGGGCATGGTGAGGATCGTCGCGCCCTGGGTGCGGACGCGTCTGCGGACCGCTCCGGTGCCCGCCTTCGCGGTCTTCGTGCTCGTCGCGGTCACCGCGTTCCTCTGCGCGGCCTTCCCCCGCGCCGTCGACGCCTACGAGGGCGAGGGGCTGCGCCACGGGCTCGAGGTCGCCGTGGCCGACCAGAGCACGCTCAGGTTCTCGGCCGCGCCGGAGGCGCCGTACGACACCACGGACCCGGCGCTGGTCCGGGCCGTGAGTCCGCAGGGGATGGCGGAGAGTCAGCGGCGGATCCTGCGGAAGCTGCCGGAGCCACTGCGCGCGGACGTCCGGGAGTCGTCGTACGGGGTGCGGAGCCAGCGCCCGATGCGCGGGCGGGCCCCCGGGCTGACCGAACTGGACGGCGGGCTTCCGGTGTTCACGCTGGTCGCGCCCGCCGGGCTGGCCGGGCACTCGGTCCTGCGCTCGGGGCGGCTGCCGGAACCCGGGGCCGCCGCGTCCGGAGCCCCGGCCACCGAAGCCGTGGTGACCTCGGCGACCGCGAAGGCGCTCGGGATCAAGGTGGGGACGGTCGTCCGGGTGCCCCGGGCCGGCGGTGGGCCGCTGGCGGTGGCGGTGACCGGGATCGTGGATCCGGTGCGCCCCGCCGGGGCCTACTGGTCGGTCGACCCGGTACTGCGGACGCCCTCGCTCCGCCATACGGACGACATGCCGCCCGCGCCCTACTGGCACGGCGCCCTGCTGCTGGCACCCGGCGCCGCCCCGGCGCTGCTGGGGCTGGAGAACGAGGCGGAGCCGTACTGGAACGTCGCCGTCGATCCGCGGGGCTTCGGCGCCCACGATCTCGACGCCGCGCGGCGCGCGGTGGCGTCGGTGGAGAGCGGCCCGGTCCTCTCGGAACTGCGGGAGGCGGTCTCCCCCGGGCTCCAGGTGATGTCGGGGCTCTCCGGGATCTTCGAGGAGTACGCGGCGGTCCGGGGCGCCATCGGCCCGGTGGTGTCGGTGGCCGCGTTCGGTGTGGGCGGGGTGATCGCGGTGGTGCTGCTGACGGCCGGCGGTCTGGCCGCCGCCCGCCGACGCTCCGAACTGGCGCTGCTGCGGGCGCGGGGCGGTTCCATGCCGGGCATGGCGGGCCGGCTGCTCGCGGAGACCGCGGTTCCGGCGGTACCGGCCGCGCTCGCCGGAGGGGCGCTCGCGATATGGCTGGTGCCCGGCGGGCGGCTGTGGCCCTCGGTGCTGGCGACGGTTCTGGTGACCGTCACGGCCTGTGCCGCGCTGCCGTTGCGGGCCGTACTGGCGCACCGCAGGCCGCGGGCGTCGGGCGGCCGCGACGATATGGTCCGGGCGCGTCCCTCCCGCCGCCGTACGGTGGCCGAGCTGACGCTGCTCGCGCTGGCCGTGGCCGCCGCGGTGACGGTCCGCAGACGCGGTACCGCGGACGGGGCCGAGCAGGGCGTGGACCAGTTGGTCAGCGCCGCTCCGGTGCTGCTGGGCGTGGTGGCCGCGCTGGTCCTCGTCCGGCTGTATCCGCTGCCGTTGCGGCTCGCGGCGCTGCCGGTGGCGCGGCGGCGGGGCGCGATCGGCTTTCTGGCCCTGACCCGGGCCGGGCGGGCGCCGTCGACCACGGTACTGCCGCTGCTCGCGCTGCTGCTGGCACTGGTGACAACGGCGTTCGGAGGGTCGGTGGTCGCCGGGGTCGAGGGCGCCCGGGACCGGGCGGCCGTGCTGTCGGTCGGGTCCGATGCCCGGGTCGAGTCGGCCGTCCCGCTGCCGAAGGGGCTCCCGGACGCCGTACGGAAGGTGTCCGGAGTGACGGATGTGGTGGAGGTGTACCGGGAGACGGATCTGAGCCTGCGGGACGGGGACGACGCCCGGGGCGTGACCCTGCTGGCCGTCGAGCCGGAGGCGTACGCCCGGCTGGCCCGCTCCACCGGGCTCGGCGGTTTCCCGGCGGGCGCGCTGCGCGGCGGGGCCTCCGGGCCGGTGCCCGCGATCGCCTCGCCGGGTGCGGCGGAGCGGCTCGGCGGCGGGCCCAGGACCATCGGCCCGCTGAGCGCCGCGCTCACCATCCGGGTAGAGGCGGTGCGGAAGCTGACGCCCGCACTGTCGGACGGCGAATTCGTCCTGGTCGACATGGCCGCGCTGACCGGTCCGAAGGCACCGACGACCCTGCTGATCGGCGGTGGCTCGGTGGCCGGTGACCAACTGCGGGCGGCGGTCCGGAAGACGGACCCGGCCGGGGACGCCCGGGTGGCGCTCAGGTCCGAGGTGCGGGCGGAGTTCGCGGAGTCGCCGGTGCAGACCGGGGCCGAGCGGGTCTACGCGGTCGCGGTGGCGGCGGCGGCCGGGTATGCCGTACTGGCCCTGCTGCTGGCGCTGCTCCAGGCCGCTCCGGAGCGCGTCGCGCTGCTCGCCCGGCTGCGGACCATGGGGCTGACCCGGCGTCAGGGCCGTCGGCTGCTGGTGCTGGAGAATCTGCCGGGATCCGTACTGGCGGGCGCCGGGGGCGTGCTCGTGGGGTGGGCCGTGGTACTGGTCCTCTCCCCCGGGATCGACCTGAGCAGGCTGGCGCACGCCTCGGGCGGGACGGCGGTGGACCGGGTGCCGGTGCAGCTGACCGTCGACGTCTGGAGCCTGCTGCTGCCGGGAGCGGGTGTGGTGGTGCTCGCGGCGGGGGTGGCCGCGGTCCAGGCCTGGCTGACCACCCGGCGTTCCTCGACGACCGAACTGAGGGTGGGAGATTCACGATGACGGATCCGACGACCACGGCCGCCGCCTCCGCGGCCACACTGGAGCAGTTGGAGGAGCGGGTCGCGGCCCGGCGCGAGGGGCCCCGCTACGGGCACGACGCGCTGATCACCTGCGACCGGCTGGTCCGTATCTTCACCGCGGACGGCGTCGAGGTGCAGGCCCTCCAGGGGCTCGACCTGCTGGTCCGGGAGGGCGAGCTGATGGCCCTGGTGGGCGCGTCGGGCAGCGGGAAGTCGACCCTGATGAACATCCTCGCGGGCCTCGACGTGCCGACCGCGGGCGCCGCGGCCGTGGCGGGCTTCGATCTGCTGACCATGGGGGCGAAGGAACGGCTGAGCTACCGCAGGGATGTGGTGGGCTTCGTCTGGCAGCAGACGGCGCGGAATCTCCTCCCCTATCTGACGGCGGCACAGAACGTGGCGCTGCCACTCCAGTTGCGGGGGCGCACCGGCCCCCGGGAGATGCGGGGCCGGGCGGCCAAGGCTGCCCGGGTGGAGTTGCTGCTGGGGCTGATGGGGGTGGCGGAGTGCCGGGACCGGCGGCCGCACCAGATGTCGGGCGGTCAGCAGCAGCGGGTGGCGATCGCGGTGGCGCTGGCGAACGAGCCGTCGGTGCTGCTGGCGGACGAGCCGACCGGTGAGCTGGACTCGCATACGGCGGAGCAGATCTTCGCGGCCTTCCGGCGGGCGAACGAGGAGCTGGGAACGACGGTTGTGATCGTCACGCATGACCAGTCGGTGGCCTCCGAGGTCCGCCGTACGGTCGCGATCAGGGACGGCCGCACCTCGACGGAGATCCTGCGACGGACCGAGGTCGACTCGGCGACCGGCCAGGAGTCCCTGGTGGCCCGGGAGTACGCGATGCTCGACCGGGCGGGCCGGCTCCAGTTGCCCGCGGAGTACACGGAGGCGCTGGGGATGCGGGACCGGGTGATGCTGGAGCTGGAGCGGGACCACATCGGGGTGTGGCCGGACGACGAGTAGCCCTGGAGCTGTACGGGGCGGGTCGCGGGCCGGGCGGGGTGGCCGGGGCCGTCGATCGCGGCGGCCGCGGCACGGGGCCGGGGATCCGGCGTCCGCGCCCCGGGCCGGGGATCCGGTGGGCGTCCGGCCCGGGACAGGGCCCCGGGCCGGTTCCATTCCTCTGCCGTCAGACCTCGTTGCGCGGCGAGAGCAGGTCCTCCAACTGCTCCTCGCGCGCCGGAGCGGCGACGAAGAGCAGTTCGTCGCCCGCCTCCAGGGTCTCCTCCGGGCTCGGGGTCAGCACCCGGGAGCCGCGGATGATAGTGACCAGCGAGGTGTCCTCGGGCCAGGCGACATCGCCGATCCGGGTGCCCGCGAGCGTGGACTCCGGCGGCAGGGTCAGCTCGACCAGGTTGGCGTCGCCGTGGCTGAAGCGCAGCAGCCGGACCAGGTCGCCGACGCTGACCGCCTCCTCCACCAGGGCCGACATCAGCCGCGGGGTGGAGACGGCGACATCGACGCCCCAGGACTCGTTGAAGAGCCACTCGTTCTTGGGGTTGTTCACCCGGGCGACGACGCGGGGTACCGCGTACTCCGTCTTGGCCAGCAGCGAGACGACCAGGTTGACCTTGTCGTCGCCGGTCGCCGCGATGACCACGTTGCAGCGCTGGAGCGCCGCCTCGTCGAGCGAGGTGATCTCGCAGGCGTCGGCGAGCAGCCACTCCGCCTGCGGCACCCGCTCCACGGAGATCGCGGTCGGCGCCTTGTCGACGAGGAGTACCTCGTGTCCGTTCTCCAGCAGCTCACCCGCGATGGAACGGCCCACCGCGCCGGCACCGGCGATTGCGACCCGCATCAGTGACCGCCCTCCTCTGGGCCCTCCGCGAAGGCCGCCTCGACCTTCTCGATCTCATCCGTACGCATCATCACGTGGACGAGGTCGCCCTCCTGCAGCACGGTCTGCGAGCTCGGCAGCACCGCCTCGCCCAGCCGGGTGAGGAACGCGACGCGCACCCCGGTCTCGTCCTGGAGCCGGCTGATCTTGTGACCGATCCACGCGGACGAGGTGTGCACCTCGGCGAGCTGCACCCCGCCGCTGGGATCGCGCCAGAGCGGTTCGGCGCCGGACGGCAGCAGCCGCCGCAGCATCTGGTCGGCCGTCCAGCGGACGGTGGCGACCGTCGGGATCCCCAGGCGCTGGTAGACCTCGGCGCGCCGGGGGTCGTAGATACGGGCCGCGACGTTCTCGATGCCGAACATCTCGCGGGCGACCCGGGCCGCGATGATGTTGGAGTTGTCACCGCTGCTGACGGCGGCGAACGCACCGGCTTCCTCGATACCCGCCTCGCGCAGGGTGTCCTGGTCGAACCCGACACCGGTGACCCGGCGGCCGCCGAAACCGGAGCCCAGGCGGCGGAAGGCCGTGGGATCGCGGTCGATCACCGCGACCGTGTGTCCCTGATGCTCCAGGGTCTGTGCGAGAGCGGCTCCCACTCGCCCACAACCCATGATGACGATGTGCACGACCGTCCTTCCACCCGTCCATATTCTTTACTCGTTTTTTGGACTTTATGTGCTTTCCCGCACATTCCCCCGGAGCGGCCTTCCAGTTTTTACCGAGACTTAAAGGTCCCCGGGATTAAAGGGTCTCAGACCGCGCCCAAAGCTACACACGCACGGTGCCCCAAGGGACCCCCGGTGCCCCAGGAACCACAGATTCCGGCCCACTCTCCGGGCGGCGGGTGGGGAGCGCCCATTCGAACGCTTACGATCCTCTCCGTGTCCAAACTGACCGACCTGCCCAAACGGATCCTCATCGGCAGGGCCCTTCGCAGCGACCGCCTGGGGGAAACGCTCCTCCCCAAGCGCATCGCGCTGCCCGTCTTCGCCTCCGACCCGCTGTCCTCGGTGGCGTACGCACCGGGCGAAGTGCTGCTGGTGCTCTCCATCGCGGGTGTGGCGGCGTACAGCTACAGCCCGTGGATCGCGGCGGCGGTCGTCGTCCTGATGTTCACCGTCGTCGCCTCCTACCGGCAGAACGTGCACGCCTACCCCAGCGGCGGCGGCGACTACGAGGTGGCGAACACCAATCTCGGTCCCAAGGCCGGACTGACCGTCGCCAGCGCACTGCTGGTGGACTACGTCCTCACCGTCGCCGTGTCGATCTCCTCCGGAGTGGAGAACCTGGGCTCCGCGGTCCCGTTCGTCGTGGAGAACAAGGTCCTCTGCGCGATCGCGATCATCGTGCTGCTCACTCTGATGAATCTCCGCGGTGTCCGGGAATCCGGCAAGCTCTTCGCGATCCCCACCTATGTCTTCGTCGCCGGGGTGTTCGGGATGATCGCCTGGGGCGCGTACCGGGGACTCGTACTCGACGAGACGATGAAGGCGCCCACCGCAGGTCTGGAACTGAAGGCCGAGGAGGCGGGGCTCGCCGGATTCGCGCTGGTCTTTCTGCTGCTCCGGGCCTTCTCCTCCGGTTGTGCGGCGCTGACCGGTGTCGAGGCGATCAGCAATGGCGTACCCGCATTCCGCAGGCCGAAGTCGAAGAACGCCGCGTCGACCCTGGCACTGATGGGCGCACTGGCCGTGACGATGTTCTGCGGGATCATCGGGCTGGCGCTGGTGTCCGACGTACGGATGGCGGAGGACCCGGCCCACGAACTGCTGCGCGACGGCGTCCCGGTCGGCGGCGACTATGTGCAGAACCCGGTGATCTCGCAGGTCGCGGCTGCGGTCTTCGGGGACGGGACGTTCTTCTTCGTGCTGCTCGCCGCGGCCACCGCGCTGGTGCTCTTCCTGGCCGCGAACACCGCGTACAACGGCTTCCCGCTGCTCGGTTCGATACTGGCCCAGGACCGCTATCTGCCGCGCCAGCTCCACACCCGCGGCGACCGGCTCGCCTTCTCCAACGGCATCGTGGCCCTGGCGGGCGCGGCGGCGCTGCTGGTGTGGGTGTACGGGGCCGACTCCACCAAGCTCATCCAGCTGTACATCGTCGGGGTGTTCGTCTCCTTCACCCTCAGCCAGACCGGCATGGTGCGGCACTGGAACCGCCATCTGAAGACCGAGAAGAACCCGGCGCGCCGCCGCCGGATGATCCGCTCGCGGGCGATCAACGCCTTCGGCGCGTTCTTCACGGGCCTGGTGCTGGTGGTGGTCCTGGCGACCAAGTTCACGCACGGGGCGTGGGTGGCGCTGCTGGGGATGGTCTTCTTCTACGGGGTGATGAGCGCGATCCGGCGCCACTACGACCGGGTGGCGGAGGAGATCGCGGCGGCCGAGGGGCCGAGCGACGACAGCGTACGGCCGTCGCGCGTGCATGCCATCGTCCTGGTGTCCAAGGTCCACCGGCCGACCCTGCGGGCGCTGGCCTACGCCAAGCTGATGCGCGTCGACAAGCTGGAGGCGCTCAGCATCAACGTCGACCCGCAGGAGACCAGGGCACTGCGCGAGGAGTGGGAGCGGCGGAACATCAACGTGCCGCTGAAGATCCTCGACTCCCCGTACCGGGAGATCACCCGCCCCGTCATCGAATACGTGAAGGGGCTGCGGCGGGAGAGCCCGCGGGACGTGGTCAGCGTGATCATCCCGGAGTACGTGGTGGGCCACTGGTACGAGCATCTGCTCCACAACCAGAGCGCGCTGCGACTGAAGGGCCGGCTGCTGTTCACGCCGGGCGTGATGGTGACCTCGGTGCCGTACCAGCTCGTCTCCTCCGAGGCGGCGAAGGAACGGGCCAGCAAGCGGCAGGACTGGAACGCGCCGGGATCGGTGCGGCGGGGGCCGGTGGACCGGGAGCCGAGCACACGGAAGTAGGAGTACGGGGGCGGGCGGGGGCGGGCACCGGTCCGGGTGGGGTTCAGCCGCCTCGGCGCACCAGCCTGCGTACGCACCATCTCGCGTACGCACCACCCCGCGGATCCACGGCCGTGCGGATGCGCCATCCCGCGTCCACACCGGCCCCGAGGGCGGTCCGGACTGCCCGGCGCGGGTGCGCCGGGCCCTCCCCGCCCGCGTAGACTGGTGGGCTGCCCCGCAGTGAAGCGCGTAAACCCCTGGAGCCGACCGCATGCCGCACGACACGTCCGACGCCCCGTCCGTCTCCCCCGCCTCCCTGGTGGGCACGGAGTACGAGGTCGAGGTCGGTCCCGTCGCCCACGGCGGCCACTGCATCGCCCGTACGGACGAGGGCCGGGTGCTCTTCGTCCGGCACTCCCTG
The DNA here is from genome assembly GCF_053981115.1 of Streptomyces sp. NPDC003691. NCBI lineage: Bacteria > Bacillati > Actinomycetota > Actinomycetes > Kitasatosporales > Streptomycetaceae > Streptomyces > Streptomyces sp. NPDC003691. Next base: position 33,128 of record NZ_JBSFNQ010000036.1, read on the forward strand.
CCCGGCGAGAAGGTGATCGCCAAGGTCACGGAGGGTGACGAGGAGTCGCGTTTCCTGCGTGCGGACGCGGTACGCATCCTGGATGCCGCCAAGGACCGGGTCGAGGCACCGTGCCCGTTCTCCGGCCCCGGCAGGTGCGGCGGCTGCGACTGGCAGCATGTGAAGCCGGGTGCGCAGCGGCGTTTCAAGGGCGAGGTGATCGCCGAGCAGCTGTTGCGGCTCGCGGGTCTGACGCCGGAGGAAGCGGGCTGGGACGGCACGGTGGTGCCCGTGGAGGGCGACAAGCTGCCGCCCGGCCAGGTCCCCGCCTGGCGCACCCGGGTCCAGTACGCGGTCGACGCCGAGGGCCATGCGGGGCTGCGCCGCCACCGCTCCCACGACATCGAGCGGATCGACCACTGCCTGATCGCCGCGCCCGGGGTCAGCGAGCTGGGCGTGGAGAAGCGCGAGTGGCCGGGGATGGCCTCGGTGGAGGCGATCTCCGCCACCGGCTCCCACGACCGGCAGGTGGTCCTCACCCCGCGCCCCGGCGGCCGGCTGCCGCTGGTGGAGCTGGACCGCCCGGTCTCCGTACTCCGTGTCGACGAGCGCGACGGCGCCGTCCACCGGGTCCACGGCCGCGCGTTCGTCCGCGAGCGTGCCGACGGCCGGACCTACCGCGTCGGCAACGGCGGCTTCTGGCAGGTCCACCCGCAGGCCGCGGACACCCTGGTGAAGGCGGTCATGCAGGGTCTGATGCCCCGTAAGGGCGAGACCGCGCTCGACCTCTACTGCGGCGTCGGCCTCTTCGCGGGCGCCATCGCCGAACGCGTCGGCGACCAGGGCGCGGTGCTGGGCATCGAGTCCTCCAAGCGCGCCGTCGAGGACGCCCGCCACAACCTGGACGACCTGCCCCGGGTCCGGGTCGAGCACGGCCGCGTGGACCGGGTCCTCCCCCGTACCGGCATCACCGAGACGGACCTGATCGTCCTCGACCCGCCGCGCGCGGGCGCGGGCAAGCAGACGGTCCGCCGGCTGGCGTCCCTCGCCCCCCGCCGTATCGCCTACGTCGCCTGCGACCCGGCGGCCCTCGCGCGCGACCTGGCCTACTTCCGCGAGGTGGGCTACCGGACCCGGACGCTGCGGGCGTTCGACCTCTTCCCGATGACGCACCATGTGGAGTGCGTGGCGATCCTTGAACCGACGGCAAAGGGCTCCTGACCTGCGATTTCGCGTGTGTGCGGTGTGGGCGTTACGGGCGATATCTTGACGCTGAAATGACGCTCGAGACGCTCATTTGACGCTCGTTCTGATGGGGTGTCAGGCAGTTGTTCCTGCAGCTGGCGCCGGGGTGGGCGCACTCCGCAGGAGGTCTCACTTTGCTGTCTCTTGGTGCGATTCCCGGTCAGTGTTCCACAGGGATGCACCGTAGGTGTTGCTGGTGTCGTCGGCGGGGACAGCGATGCCGGTATCCCGGACGCCGGTGAGCTCGCGTACCGCGGTGCTCCACACTTCGGCGTGGCGACCTAGTTGATCACGTCGCTTGCAAGAGGAGTCGTCGGCGCGCACCATCAGCCCCGAATCCTCCGTTTCTCCCCGCTCTGGCCGCTGCCTGGGCGACAGCATGGTTAGGGTAGATGGGTTGATCGGCTGGAGGCCGTCACGAAGTGGTTCGGCAACGCGGGCGCGGGTCTCCACGCATGGCATGACAAGGGGGCGGGGCACCGTGGACGTGTTCAGGGCGCATGAACAGCTCATCGAGGACTACGACGAGTTCACGCGTTCGCTGGTCTGGGTACGCGATCCCGCCATCCGTGCCCACCTCAAAGAGGAGCGCGACCGCAAGACCCGCTGGCCCTCCCCCTGGATCTCGCTCAATCCGATGTTCCGCAAGGGCGGCACGGTGGCGGAACTCACCGAGCCGCGGGACGGCGAGCCTCCGGTGCTGGCCTCGCGGTGCGCCCAGTACTTCCGGGACAAGCAAGCGGTGGAGGACGTGGACGGCCGCAAGAACGTCACCCTCACCCTCCACTACCACCAGAAACAGGCCGTCGAGATCGCGGCGTCCAACAGTTCCTATGTGCTCACGACGGGAACAGGGTCCGGCAAGAGCCTGTCCTACCTGCTGCCCATCGTGAACGAGGTCCTCAAAAATCCGCGGCCAGGCACTATTTCCGCGATCATCGTCTATCCCATGAACGCGCTGGCGAACAGCCAGATGGAGGAGCTCAAACGCTACCTTGAGGACGGTGTGCCGGACGCGGACCGCAAGGTCACCTTCGCCCGCTACACGGGGCAGGAGAAGCTCAAGGACAAGAAGTCGGTGCTGGCGAGCAAGCCGGACATCCTGCTGACCAACTACATGATGCTGGAGTACCTGCTCACCCGCCCCGACGAACGCAAGGAACTCATCGCGGCGGCGAAGGGGCTGCGTTTCCTGGTCCTGGACGAACTCCACACCTACCGTGGCCGTCAGGGTGCCGACGTGGGTGTTCTGGTGCGTCGGCTCCGGGATGCCTGCGAGGCCCCGGACATGCGGTGCATCGGCACCTCGGCGACCATGGCCACTGCGGAGACCTTCGAGAAGGCACGTGAGGAGGTCGCCGACGTCGCGACCCGGCTGTTCGGCACTACGGTCGAACCGGACAACGTGATCGGCGAGACGCTCGAGCGGGCGACGGACCCGGGCCGTCCGCTTCCGCCCGAGGAGCACCGGGCCGCTCTGCTCGCAGCCGTACGCAGGGCACTCTCCGGGCCGGACGCGCTGCCGACGACGTACCAAGAGCTCAAGTCCGACCCGTTCGCCGTCTGGGTCGAGGACGCCTTCGGCCTGGAACCGGAACCCGGTTCTGACACCGCGACCAACCGTCGCCTGCGTCGGCGTGCTCCCATCCAGATCCCGGAGGCCGCACGGCAACTGCGTGCGGCTTGCGGTGCGGAACCTCCTTCAGTGGACGACTGCGGGGCGGCGATCCGGACGATGCTCGAAGCAGGGGCCCGGACCAAGGTTCCTGGTACGACGCGTCCTCTCTTCGCCTTCCGCCTCCACCAGTTCCTCTCCAAGGGCGACACGGTCTACGCCAGCCTCGAACCGGTCTCGGCCCCTCGCCACCTCACCAGCCAGTACCAGCTCCGGGTACCCGGCCATCAGGACCAGCCGCTGGTACCCCTGCACTTCTGCCGCGAATGCGGCCACGACTACCCGGCCGTTACCTACGACAGCCGCCAGGAACGCTACTTCGCGCGCAAGGACCCCGAGGCCCCGGCGGAGGCGGGCGACGGATACCTCTTCGTGGACGAGGAAAGGCCCTGGCCCAGCGATCCCGAAGAAGTACTCGACCGCCTTCCCGCCAGCTGGATCGAGACCGACGACAAGGGCCAGCGCGCCGTCGTGAAGGCCCGCAAGGACGACCTCCCGGTCGAAGTCTGGCTCTCCCCGCAGGGACGGCCGACGACACCCGGAACGGGCCTGCAGGCCTGGTGGATCCGCGCCCCCTTCCGCTTCTGCCCGCGCTGCCGAGTCGGATACGAGCAACTGCGCGTCCGGGACTTCGCCAAGCTCGCCACCTTCTCCGCCGAGGGGCGCAGCTCCGCCGTGTCCCTCGTCGCCTCCAGCGTGGTGCGGTCGCTGCGCGGCCAGCCTGAGCTGAAGAAGCGGGCCCAGAAGTTGCTGACGTTTGTCGACAACCGGCAGGACGCCAGCCTCCAGGCAGGCCATTTCAACGACTTCGTCCAGGTCACCCAGATCAGGGGAGCCCTGTACCGGGCGCTGGAGAAGGCGGGAGAGACCGGCCTGCGTCACGACATGCTGCCGCAAGCCGTGGCCGAGGCACTGGACCTGCCGCTCTCCGCTTATGCCCAAGGCGGCGCCGGAGTGAAGTACGGGCAGCTGGAGGACACCAAGGCCGCCCTACGCGCGGCACTCACCTACCGCGTCTACGCCGACCTGGAACGCGGTTGGCGGCTGACCATGCCGAACCTGTCCCAGACCGGCCTGCTCCGGTTCGACTACACCTCGCTGTCCGACGTCGCCGCCGATACCGAACTGTGGCAGGGCACGCACTGGGCGCTGGAAAACGACGAACCTGCGCACCGGGAGGAACTCGCCCGGACCCTGCTCGACGAACTCCGGCGGGCCCTCGCAGTTAACGAGACGCGCCTGACCAAGCTGGGGCACGAACAGCTCGTCGCCCAGAGCAAGGAACATCTGGTGGGTCTCTGGGCGGTACCGGAGGCCGACCCGCGCAGCCCGGCCCGGGTCGCCTACGCCGGACCACGGCCGAAGCGTTCCTCTTCCGCGGAGACCGTTCACTTCAGTGCCCGCGGCGGATACGGGCGTTATCTGCGCAGACCCGACGCGTTCGCGGCGCTTCCGCAGCTCGCCGGCGGCAAGATGGCTGAGGCGGATGCCAACGCGGTCATCTGCGACCTGCTGCGCGTACTGCACACGGCCGGACTGCTCAAGATCGTCGAAGAACGACCGGACGGCGCCCTGGGCTACCAGCTCAAGGTCTCCTCCCTGATCTGGCTGCCCGGGGACGGCGAGACGGCGGAACCGGACCCGGTGCGCAAGACCTTCGACCCCGGTGCCGGCGGCCGGGTCAACCGTTTCTTCCGCGATCTGTACCGCGATGCCGCCGGGGAACTGCGCGACCTTGAGGCCCGGGAACACACGGCACAGGTCGAGACGGACCTCAGAATCGCGCGAGAGAAGGGGTTCCGCAGCGGAGACCTCCCGCTGCTCTTCTGCTCACCGACGATGGAACTCGGCGTCGACATCGCCGAACTCAACGCCGTCACCATGCGCAACGTCCCGCCGACCCCGGCCAACTACGCCCAGCGCTCGGGCCGGGCCGGACGCTCGGGCCAACCCGCACTGGTGACCACGTACTGTTCCACGGGCAGCGCCCACGACCAGTACTACTTCCGGCGTCCCCAGCTCATGGTGTCGGGCAGTGTCGTGCCGCCGCGTATCGACCTGACCAACGAGGACCTCCTGCGCTCCCACATCCACGCGGTGTGGCTGGCCGAGACCGGGGCGGGTCTGGGGCACCGGATGACCGACATCCTGGATGTCGCCGCCCCGCCCCGGGAGCCCGGCGGTCCGTTGCCGCTGCCCCTCGCGGGCAAACTCCGGCAGGGGCTGGAGCGTGACGCACACCGGCGCAACGCCATCACCCGCTGCACCCGGATCCTGGCCCCACTGCGCGATGACCTGGCCGCCACCTCCTGGTGGTACGAGGGGTGGATCGAGGACCAGGTTCGAGGAGCCCTGCGCGTCTTCGACGAGGCATGCGACCGCTGGCGCCGCCTCTACCGCAACGCCCACGACGAGCGGGACGAACAGGACCGCCGCGCCAACGACTCCTCCGTCACGCTGCAGGAGCGCCGACGCGCCCGGGCCCGCCGTATCCAGGCGGAGCAGCAGCTGGACCTGCTGTGCAACGACACGGACGCCACGGACGGAGTGCGCTCCGACTTCTACTCGTACCGCTACTTCGCCTCCGAGGGCTTCCTGCCCGGGTACTCGTTCCCGAGGCTTCCGCTGGCCGCGTACGTCCCCGGAGAACCCGGCGAGAGCAGGTACGGCCAGAAGCACGGCGCCTACATCCAACGGCCGCGGTTCATCGCCATCGGCGAATTCGGTCCCGGCGCGCTCATCTACCACGAGGGCCGCCGCTACACCGTCTCCAACGTGCAGGTGCCCATGGGCGAGACCCCGGGGAGCATCGCCACGGTCGACGCCAAGGTGTGCGGTGAGTGCGGCTACTGGCACGACAACCGGGAGAAGCGGGAGGACTGCCTGCACTGCCGGGCCCGGCTCGTGCCCGTTCTGCGCAGACTGATGCAGCTGACCACCGTGTACGCCGAGCCCCGGCGCCGTATCTCCTCCGACGAGGAGGAGCGCCTCAGGGAGCCCTTCGACCTGAAGACCGCCTACCGCTTCCACCACGGGAAGCTCACCGCCCGTTTCCGGCCGGAGAACGGCGGCTCGGAAGTGGCCGAGATCGCCTACGGAGACGCCGCCGTCTACGTCATCAACTTGGGCCGGCGCGGACGCCGTACCCGGGGCGACGAGGGCTTCTGGCTCGACCCTGTGACCGGACGCTGGCTCAGCGACAGCAAGGTCGCCGAGCGCGCCGAGACCTCGGCCGAGCAGGAGGCGCTCGGTACCTTCCGGCGCACGACGCGGACGGAGAAGGTGGTTCCGTACGCCGACGACACCAAGAACATCGCCGTCCTGCGGCTTGCCGTCCCGGTCGACCCCTACACGGCCGCGACCCTCCGCTACGCCCTGGAGCGGGGTATCGAGGCGCACTTCCAGCTGGAGGACGCCGAACTGCAGAGCGAGGACCTCCCCGATCCGGAGTACCGGGCGCGCATGCTGTTCGTCGAGGGCGCGGAAGGCGGCGCCGGTGTGCTGCGGCTGCTGCACGACGATGAGGACGTGATCGCCAAGGTGGCCGCCAAGGCCCTGGAGATCATCCACTACGAGAAGGTGGACGGGGAGTGGAGAGACCGGGGGCACGCCAAGGGAGCGCACGAAGTATGTGAGTTCGGCTGCTACGATTGTCTGCTCACCTACCACAACCAGCCCTTCCACCCCATGATCCGCCGCCAGACGGCCGTCGCACTGCTGATCCAGCTCGCGGAGTGCGAGGCGGTGAAGGACCGGCCGCAGGCGGCGAGCCCGGCGGAGCAGGCCGCCGCGCTGGCCTCCCGTACCTCGCACGCTGAGGGCGGCGGATTCGTGGAGTGGCTCACCGAACACGGCTACCGGCTGCCCGACGAGACGGGCGAGGGCCTCGGAACGGCACGGGCGGTGCCCGATTTCGTCTACCGTCTACCCGACGCAGACGTGGCGGTCTTCCTCGACCTGCCCCGCCACGGCGTCCCCGACGAGTCGCGTGACACCAAGGCCAGGACCTGGCTGGGGAACCGCGGCTGGCTGGTGATCGAGATAAGTGACGACAGCGAAGAGGAGTGGCACAGCACCGTGCGCGCGTACCCCAACGTCTTCGGCCCGGGACGGACTCCACGATGAGCGGCGGTTACGCGCCCGGCGCACTGGTCCATGCCCGGGGCCGGGACTGGGTGGTGCTGCCGGAAAGCACCCCGGAGTTCGTGCTGGCCCGCTCCCTGGACGGGGACAGCGAGTTCGACACCCTGCTGTTCCCGGAGGAGACTGAGGATCCGCGCTTCACCGCTCCGGAACTGCGCTACGAGACGGACGAGGCGACGGGCCGCTCCGTTCTCGTCGACAGCGAGGACATCGGCGACTTCGCCTCCGCCTCCCTCCTGCGCACCGCCTTGCGGATCTCCGCGTCCAGCGGCGCCGGCCCCTTCCGCTGCCTCTCCGGGATCGCGGTCCAGCCGCGCCAGTACCAGCTCGTACCGCTCATGGCCGCCCTGCGCATGGACACCGTACGGCTCCTCATCGGTGACGACGTCGGCATCGGCAAGACGGTCGAGGCCGCGCTGATCGCCAAGGAACTCCTGGAACAGGGCTCCGCGACGAACCTGGCCGTGCTGTGCTCCCCGGCACTGGCCGAGCAATGGCAGCGCGAGCTGCGCGACAAGTTCAGCCTCGATGCCGAACTGGTGCTACCGTCCACCGCGAAGAAGCTGGAACGGTCGATCATCGAGAATGATCAGACGATCTTTGACCGCTACCCGTACACCGTCGTCTCCACCGACTTCATCAAACAACGGGAGCGCCGCGACGCCTTCCTGCGCACCTGCCCGGACCTTCTCATCGTCGACGAGGCGCACACCTGCATCGGTGCCGGATCGGGCCGACAGCAGCGTTACGACCTGCTGAAGGAACTGTCCGCGAAGCGGGATCGCCATCTGATCCTGATCACCGCGACCCCGCACAGCGGCGACCGCGACGCCTTCGCCAAGCTCACCGGCCTGCTCGACCCCGCCCTGGCCCTGCTGGACCCCACGGTTCCGGCGCACCGGGACCGTATCGCCCGGCACCTGGTGCAGCGGCGCCGCCGCGACATCCGTCACTTCCTCGATGAGGACACCCCCTTCCCTGCCGACCGCATGCTGCGCGAGGTCCCCTACCGTCTCGACCCCGAGTACGCCCAGTTCGTCACGGATGTCATCGGGTACGCCCGGGAGCAGGTCCGCCGCCCCGGCGGGGAGCTGGGGCAGCGGATGAGCTGGTGGTCGGTGCTCGCGCTGCTGCGCTGTGTCCTCTCCTCCCCGGACGCGGGGAAGGCGACACTCACCACCCGTTCCGCCGTCGCGGCCGCCCGCACCCCGGAGGAGGCCGACCGCATCGCTCGTGACACCGTCCTGGAAGGATCCGACGCGGAGGCGGCGGAGGGGCTGGACACGGTGCCGGGAGCACTGCTCGACGGGGCGGGGGCGGTTGCCACTCCAGAGCTGGAGGAGGCGCCCGAGACGGAAGGGGAGACGGCCCCCCGGCCCCGCAAGCCGGATCCGAAGCTGAAGGAGTTCGCGCTCCGCGCCGCCGCCCTGGCCGGACCGGAGAACGACGCGAAACTGCGACTACTGATCGACGAGGTCAAGGCCCTCATCGCCGACGGCCACGATCCGATCGTGTTCTGCCGCTACATCCCCACGGCGAAGTACGTCCGCACCCACCTCCACGACGCGCTCGGCGGCCGGGCCCATGTCGAGGCCATCACCGGCGACCTGCCGCCCGAGGCCCGCGAGGAACGGATCGCACAGCTCACCTCGCGCCCCGGACGCCAGATCCTGGTCGCCACCGACTGTCTCTCCGAAGGCGTCAACCTCCAGGAGCGCTTCAGCGCTGTCCTCCACTACGACCTCTCCTGGAACCCGACGCGCCACGAGCAGCGCGAAGGCCGAGTGGACCGCTTCGGGCAGCGCAGCGAACGCGTGATGGCCGTCACCCTCTACGAGACCGACACGGGCATCGACGGCCTGGTTCTCGACGTCCTGATCCGCAAGCACCGTGACATCGCCCAGCAGACAGGGGTCGCCCTGCCCGTGCCGAAGGCGGGCGAAGGCGTACTCGAAGCCCTGACCAACAGCCTGCTGCTGAGGGGCCGTCCCGAGCAGGCCGCCGGCACCGGCCAGCTGTCGTTCGACTTCGGGTCGGACGAGCAGATCGCCGTGGCCCGTGACACCCTCCACCGCGCCTGGGACAGCGCCGCCGAGCGGGAGTCGAGGGTACCCACCAAGTTCTCCCACTCCGGCATGCGGCCCCAGGAGGTCGAGGACGAACTGACCGCTCTCCGGCAGATCCTCGGAGTCCCCGCCGACATCACGGAGTTCACCCGGGAGTCGCTCGCCGCCCTGCACGCCCCGGTCCGCGACCTGCCGGACACCCACGGCTTCGCCGCCCAGCCGGGCCCGTTGCCCGCCGGTCTGCGGCACGCCCTCGGCGTGTACGAGACGGAGGACCAGGCCGCCGCTGCGGCTGGCACGGGGCGTAGGGCACGCCGGACCGCGGTCAAGGGCACGCGTACGGCGAAATCCACCCGGCGGACGACGGCATCCCCCGCCACCCCCCGTGAGCTGCTCTTCCACCGTGATCTGCCGGTGCCGCCGAACGAGCACGCACTCGTCCGCACCGACCCCGCGGTCCGGGCCGTCGCCCGCTATGTGCTGGACTCGGCCATCGACCCGGCTCTACCGCACGACGAGCGGCCCGCCCGCCGCCTGAGCGTGGTACGGACCCCGTCCGTGGAGATCTACACGGTCCTCCTCCTGGCCCGCTACCGTCTCAAACTGAGCCTCCCCCGGAAGAACAGCGGAAAGCGCAAGGAACTCGTCGCCGAGGACACCCGCATCCTGGGCTGGCGCCCCGACGACGACGACGGTATCGAATGGCTCAGCGATGAGGAGACCGCCGCACTGCTGACCGCCGAGCCCCAGGGCAGCGTGATCCCCGAACACCGGCTCGGCACCATCCGCCGCGCACTCGGCGAACTGCGCCTGCCCGAGGTACGGACACATCTCACCGAGTACGGCGACCAACTCGCCCAACAGCTCACCGACGCGCACCTACGCGTACGCGAGGCCGCGGGCGAGCGGGGCCGTCAACTCGGCGCTGCTGCTGCCCGCACCATCACTGTCACCCCCGCCGGGCCCCCCGACGAGCTCGGTGTCTACGCCTTCCTCCCTGCCGGAGCCCGCCGTTGACCCCCATCCTGACCGACTTCCGCTCCGCCCTCGCCCCCCTGCCCCAAACCACGTCCGCCGTACGGATCGAGGGCCGGCTGTTCACGGCCGACCTGCTGGCCCGGGTGACCGCAGGCGACCGTGAACTGCCCGGCTGCGCCCCGGCCGACTACGGCCTGTACCGGGGCGAGCGCATCGGCGAGGCGGCCGGGCGGGCCTGGGCCGCGCTCACGGGTGCCTACCGGGCCTTCCGCGACGACCTGGCCCGGCTGCCCGGGGAGAAGTCCGCCACCACCGTGACCCGCAGGGCTTGGCTGCTGCGCCTGTTCACGGAACTCGGTTACGGCCCCCTGCACACCGACGGCGTCACCATCGAACACCCCACCAGGGGCGAGCGCCTGCACAGCAGCCACCGCTGGCAGGATCATCTCCCGGTCCACCTCCTGGCCTGGGGCAAGACCCTCGACCGCAAGGTCGGCAACCGACGTGCCCCGCAGTCCGTCCTCCAGGAACTTCTCAACGTCTCCCCGGACCACCTGTGGGGCATCCTCTCCAACGGCCAACTCCTGCGTGTCGTAAGGGACTCCACCTCTCTCGTCGGCTCGGCGTACCTGGAGTTCGACCTTGAGGCGATCTTCGACAACGACCAGTACGCCGACTTCGTCCTGCTGTACTCCATGCTGCACGCCACGCGCTTCGAGCTGGTGGCCAAGCCGCGCAAGAGGCGACGCACGCGCAACGCCGAGGAGAAGACGGCGCGGGAGACCGCCGACGACGGTGCGGCGGAGGGCGAGACCGAGCCGGAGGACGACGAAGAAGAGCCCGGTGACGTCGCCGACACGCCCGCGCAACCCGAGCTCGGTGAGGATACCGACGATCCCGAGGCCCCCGCCCTCACCCCCGCCGACTGCCGTATCGAATGGCTGCGCGCGCACTCCGTAGAGACCGGCCTGCGTGCTCGCGACCACCTGCGGGACCAGGTCGCCGAAGCCCTGGGTGTGCTCGGCACCGGATTCCTCTCCGGCAACGAGGAGCTGCGGAAGACGGTCACGCGGGGCGGCCAGGAGGCGCTTGAGGAGTTCCACCACGAACTCCTGCGCCTCGTCTACCAGTTGATCTTCCTGTTCGTCGCCGAGGACCGGGGCATCCTCCTCGACCCGACGGACTCCCAGCAGGTCAGCGACGCCCGCAAACGCTACCGGGACTACTTCTCCACCCGCCGTCTGCGCCGCATCGCCTTCCGTCGCCCCGGTGACCGCAACACCGACCTGTGGCCCGCGCTGTGCCGCGTCCTGAACGCCCTGGGCACGGACGGCGGCGCCCCCGCCCTCGCCCTGCCCGAACTGGGCGGCCTGTACTTCCGAGCCGACGACGATTCCGACGAGTCCGCCCCCGTCACCAACACCCGCCTCGGTACCGTCGAGCCCCTGCGGAAGGCCACCCTCGCCAACGAACCGCTCCTGGAGACCGTACGGCTGTTGTGCCGGGTCCAGGACAAGCAGCTCCGCTGGCAGCGCGTCGACTACCGGCACCTGGGGGCGGACGAACTTGGCAGCGTCTACGAGTCCCTGCTGGAGCTGCGCCCCCGGCGCACCGCCCAGCCCGAACGCTTCTGGGTCCAGACCCTCGCGGGCAACAAGCGCAAGACGACGGGCGCCTACTACACCCCTGTCACCGTCATCGAGAAGCTCCTCGACGAGGCGCTCGACCCGGTGATAGAGCGTTTCGCGACCGGCGACCCGCGCCGTCTCCTGGACCTGCGCTTCGTCGACCCCGCCTGCGGCTCGGGACACGTCCTGGTCGCCGCCGCCCGCCGTATCGCCCACCGGTACGCGGAACTCGACACCGGCGACCCCGAACCGGCACCCGAGCGGGTACGGACGGCACTCGCCGAAGTCGTACGCCACTGCGTGCACGGCGTGGACATCAACCCCATGGCCGTGGAGATCGCCAAGGTCTCCCTCTGGCTCGAATCCCTCGAACCCGGCCGCCCCCTCGCCTACCTCGACGACCGCGTCAAGGCGGGCAACGCCCTGCTCGGCACAACCCCGAAGCTGATCGCTGACGGACTTCCCGACGGCGCGTTCAAAAAGCTCGCGGGCGACGACAGCAAGATTCTCACCCGGCTGAAGTCCGCCAACAAGAAGGAACTGGCAGGAGGCCAGGGGACGCAGGGATCCATCGGCAGTACCCCCCTGCGGATGGGCACGGCTGTGCTACGCATGGAGGCCGAGGAACTCGCCGAACTGCCCGACGGCAGCCTGGCGGCCGTACGCGAACAGGCCCGCCGCTACAAGAAGTTCGTCGCGGAGTCGGAGGAGCGCCGACGGCACCAGCGGGTCGCGGACGCCTGGTGCGCGGCCTTCCTCTGGCCCAAGTACGTGGGCGCGCCGGTCGCCCTCACCAGCAGCACGCTGGTCCACATCGCCGAGGGTGGCGCCCTGCCCCCGGACGGTGAGGAGGCGCTGCGGAACATCGCCTCGCGTAACCAGTTCTTCCACTGGCACCTCGAATTCCCGCGCGTCTTCCGCGTCGAGAACGACGAGGACAAGGACCACAACCCCGTCACCGGCTGGCAGGGCGGTTTCGACTGCGTCCTCGGCAACCCGCCCTGGGAGCGTGTCAAGATCCAGGAGAAGGAGTGGTTCGCGTCCCGCGACGAGACTGTTGCCGACGCCCTGAACGCCCATGAGCGGAAGAAGCTCATCGCCGGGCTGGAGACCAGTGAGGATCACGTCGACCGTGAGCACTACGAGCAGTTCCAGATCGCGTTGCGTGAGGCGGCCGGTACGACGCTGATGCTCCGGGGGTCCGGGATCTTCCCGTTGACCGGGCATGGCGATGTGAACACCTACGCGGTGTTCGCGGAGCGGGCGCGGACGTTGCTGGCGCCGAAGGGGCTGTCTGGGCTGGTGCTGCCGACGGGGATCGCGACGGATTTGACGACGGCGCGGTTCTTCGGGGAGCTGGTGGAGCGGCGTGAGTTGGTGACGGTGTTGGACATGGAGAACGAGGAGAAGCTGTTCCCGGACGTCACCAACCGGTACAGCTTCTGCCTGTTCACGGTCTCCGGGCCGGGGCGGCGGCAGGAGCGGGCCAGGCTCGCCTTCCGGGCCCGCAGACCTGACCAGCTCGACGCCCGCACCTTCGAGCTGGACGCGGACGGTTTCCGGGCGATCAACCCCAACACGCGGACCTCGCCGGTGTGTGACAGCCCGGAGCATCTGGCGGTGCTGCGGGGGATTCATGAGCGGGTGCCGGTGTTGTGGGAGGGGAAGGGGACGGGGGGTGAGCGGAATGAGTGGGGGTTGCGGTTCATGCGGATGTTCGACATGGCCAGCGACTCGAAGCGGTTCCTGACAGATGACCTCTTGGACGACGAGGGCTGGACGCGGGCGGGGACGACGTTCGTCAACGGGGACGCGCGTGCTCTCCCGCTCTATGAGGGCAAGTTCCTACACCACTACGACGCCCGCTTCGCGACGTACGAGAACGCGACGCAGGCCCAGATCAACAAAGGCACCCTGCCTCGCCTCGACACCGCCGCCCACCGCGACCCATATGCCGTCCCGCTACCCCGCTACTGGGTCCGGGAGGAACTCGTCGACGCCCGTCTGGCGGCTGAGCACCCGTCGCTGCCGGATACGGAGTGGCCGTACGACTGGCTAATGGGCTGGCGTGATGTGTGCCGGGCGTCGGACGAGCGGACGGTGATTGCTTCGGTGGGGCCAAGGACGGCGGTGGGGCACAAGTTCCCACTGCTGTTGGCGAAGGACAAGCCCGAGTTGCTCCTGGCCAACCTGTCCAGTCGGGCACTCGACTTCGCGGCACGACAGAAGTATGCGGGTGCGTCCTTGACGTACTTCGTACTCGAACAACTCCCCGTCCTCAGCCCCGACAAGTACGCCACCCCCGCGCCCTGGCTCGCAGGTGACCCCCCGGCCACCTGGATCCGCGCCAGAGTGCTCGAACTCACCTACACCTCCCACGACCTGGCCCCCTTCGCCCGCCATTCCGGCGACGAGGGACCCCCGTTCGTCTGGGACGACGAGCGCCGCTTCCTCATGCGGGCGGAGCTGGACGCCGCGTACTTCCACCTGTACGGGCTGTCCGAGGCGGAGGTCGCGCTCGTGCTGGACAGTTTCCGGGCGTTCCGCAACAAGAAGCCGGAGCTGTTCGCGCGGACCAAGGAGGAGATCCTGGCGATCTACCGGGCGATGGCGAAGGCGGCCGAGTCGGGTGTGCGGTACGCGCACCCGGAGCTGACCCCGGCGCCGGGCCTGGGGCAGCGCCACGAGCCGGGCAGGAGCCCGCTGACCAGGCTGCCGGTCAAGGTGGATGAGGAGGCTGCGGGTGAGGAACCGCCGCAGACCGAAGCGCCGGAGCCGGGGGCGCCGGAAGGGGAGGACCCGGACGGACAGTTGGGCTTCTGGAGCTGAGGGCCGGGGCGGAGCTGTGACCCGATGCCGGTCACAGCACACCAGCGACGATTCCGTCCTGGAAGGTAGCCCACTCAGAGGCGGTGAAGCGCGGGGGTTCGCGGCCGGGGTTCTTGGAGTCCCGGACGGCCCTTGCTTCGCCGGGAAGATCGCCCTGAATGTGCACGACCCGGACCCCGGCGTACTGCCACGGCAGTGCGCGATTCCGCTCGACAGCGCGGAGCCGGAGAGTGGGCGGGGGCTCGGGCTGGTCGACCTGCTCGCACCGGGGGTGGCATGTGCGTGCTCGACGACCGGGAAGCAGGTGCGCTGCCGGGTGCCCGCCGAGGAGTCGTGACCGAAACCGGCCGACCCGCGACGGTGATGTCCGGGAGCGCACCGCTCCTCCCGGGGCGGCATTGACACCGGACGTGCGTTGTCAGTGGTGGCGGCTATGTTGGACGCGCTGGAGTCGATCTGTTCGGGGAGCCGCGTGGGTGATCGCTGGTGGCCCACGGGGAGGGGGATGTCATGAGTGCCGTCACGGAGTTGAGCGCGCGGGCGGTTCATGCCGCGATGCAGGTCCTGCATCGGATGCCAGCCGGGCACGGGCTGTCGTTCGCCGAGGTGTGGGAGCGGGTGCAGGAGGACGATCCCACGCTCAAAGCGGAGTGGGACGAGGCGTTCCCGGATCTCGCCACCAACGCCCGGACGAAGTTGCGGTACGACAGCATCAACCTCGTGAAGGCGGGCTGGCTCCGCAAGACGGGCCGGAAGTGGCGACTGACCGGACCGGGGCGCCAGGCGTTCACCGCGTACGAGGGGGACAGGGACGCTCTCCTGGCGCGCGCCTTCGAGCGGTACGGGTACTGGAGTACCGAGCGTGCGGCCTTCAACCAGGCGGCCGATGTGCTGGAGATGCTGCCCGACTCGAATCAATGGGTCTCCACGGCCCATCTCGCGGAAGCCGTCGGCCTGGAAGAGGAGCCGTTGCGGTCCTGGATCCTGGCGGGTCGTATGCGCGGCTGGCATCTCGCCCTGGGGCAGGGCGGAGAGGTACCTGAGCAGCTTGAGCTGACGGACGACGAGTACGACGAGTGGCGCACGCTACTGGAGGAGAGCCGTGTCTACGACATCACGGCCTCCGGAGGCCGTGCCGTGCGGGCGAAGCTCGACCGAGAGCTGTCGAACGATCAGCTGAGCGAGCTGGTGGCCGAGCAAGGCACCGCACCCGCGAAGCCCGAACCGCCGCGCCGTGCCTGGCTGATCCGTGGCATGGACCTCGCCGGGGCGCCCCTGATCCGCTCTCTCTGGCGGGAGAAGGAGGTCTGCACCCTCTCCGCGGAGCGTATCCCCACCCTCGGGCAGGTGACGGATCCGGAGGAGATCCGCGAGATCGTCGACACGTACTACTTCGATCTGAGTCAGGCCCGCCGTAGTGAGACCGCCGCCTCCTTCCAGGCGTTCCTCTCACGGATGCGGCCGAACGACATCGTCATCACGACCGACGGCGACCGCATCTACCTCGGCGAGGTCGGGGAAGGCAAGGTGACGCAGACGGCCACCGGCGACGGGACGGTACTGCAACGTCCCGTGAAGTGGGCGAACCTCGACGAAAAGCCACTCACCCTCGACGACCTGCCCCGGCACCTCACCGGCCCCCTGGGCAATCCCAACGCCGGCCTGCTGGAGATCTCCGAGTTCACCGCGGACCTCGAAGTCTTCCTCGATGAGGACCCCGACCGGACCCCGACCGGCTCGGTCGCCGACGCCGAACTCCCGGACGCCACACAGGAGCTGGCCGACAAGCTGACCATGCCGGATACCGAGTGGCTCCAGGAGTGCGTGGAACTGCTGCGTGACCGGCCCCAGTTGATCCTCCACGGCCCGCCCGGCACCGGGAAGACGTACACAGCCCTCGCTCTGGCCCGCCATCTCACCGGCGGACGTGAGGCCAACATCCGGTTGGTGCAGTTCCACCCGGCCTATTCCTACGAGGACTTCTTCGAGGGCTTCCGGCCGCGTGCCGTTCCCCTCCCGGAGGAAGGGGGTAAGAAAGGGGCAGCCGGTCCACGTGCAGGGCATGACCGCTCCCCGGGTGGTTCGGCCGATGGGCGGGGACTGTCCGACGCCGGCTCGGGCATCGTGTTCGACCTTGTAGAGGGCCCTCTCAAAACACTCGCCAGGAACGCCGAGAAGAGCAAGGGCGAGACGTTCGTCCTGGTCATCGACGAGATCAACCGAGGCCATCTCGCCAAGGTCTTCGGCGAGCTGTACTTCCTGCTCGAATACCGCAAGGAGTTCGTGCAGTTGCTCTACGGCTCGGACAAGGGTCACCGTTTCCGGCTGCCCCCCAATCTCGTCATCATCGGCACGATGAACACCAGCGACCGCTCCATCGCCCTCATGGACGCGGCCATGCGCCGACGCTTCTCCTTCATGGAGCTCCACCCGGCCCGGAAGCCGGTCAGCCTCTTCCTGGCGGAGTGGCTGGAGCGGAAGCAGCTCCCGCCCGACGCCGCTGTCCTGCTCGACGCACTCAACGCCCGTATCGAGCAGGTCCGGCTGGACGACCGGGAATTCCGGATCGGCCCCTCCTACTTCATGCGGCCAGCCGTGTACACCCACCCCAAGGGGCTGGAGCGGGTCTGGAAGCACCAGATCCTCCCGCTTCTTGCGGAGCTCCACTGGGGCGACGATGTGGACGTGAAGGCCGAGTACGGCCTGGACGTGCTGCGGGCTGAGACAGGCTTGACCGGGGAGGCCGGTGACACGGACAGTGCGGTGCGGGCCGCGCCGCTGAGCGGTGCCCCGGTGGTGCCGGGAGCCGCCGAGTGACCGCTGCGGGAGACGATACGCAGGCCGCTTCAGGAGGCGCGGAGATGGCGATCGTCCGACCGGGCGTGCCGCCGCCCACGACTCCTCCGGCCGCTTCCGGGACCCCGGCCGTACCGGATCCGCGTCGCCCGCTGGACACGTCAAGTCGAGCACTCACTGCGCCACTTGCGTCCTCCTCGTCTCCGACTCACCCAGCGGGTACGGGACGGCCGACACGAAGACGTGCCCTCCAGCCCGTCGACGTCAGGGAAGGCGCGGGCTGGCAGGCCCGGCCGCTGACCGACGCCCAGGTCGACACCCTCAGCACGAAGGAGGCCCGGAAACTCGTCGATGTCCGTCCCGTCCGAAACCGACAAGGCGGCGCCTGCTGGGAAGTCCAGGCCAGACGAACCGTCGGATCCGTCAGACTCGGCCAGGGCGACGGGACCGTCATGCTGCGCATCGCCCCGAAGATCACGATCGACCGGCTGCTGTACCTGCTGGCCCACGCCCAGGACAGACGACTGCGCTGGCAGCCGGACCCCGTCGATGCCTCGGTGCGGAACCAGCTCTTCCCCGCGATCGCGACCCTCTTCACCCGCGCCGCCGAACAGGCCCTCCGAACCGGCCCGCTCTCCGGCTACAGCAGTCGTGAGGACACCGCGATGATGCTGCGCGGCCGGCTCCGCGCCGCCGCCCAGCTCCGTCGACGCCCCGGTCTCGCCCTGCCGCTGGAGATCGCCTACGACGAACACACCCCCGACATCCCCGAGAACCAGCTCCTGCTCGGCGCCGCCCGCCGCCTCGCCCGCCGGGCGGACGTCCCACCCGGCCTGCGCGCCAAGCTGCGTCGGCTCGACGCCCGGCTCGAAGGCGTCACCGCGCCTTCGCTCGGCGCCCCCGTGGCCGTCTGGACGCCGAACCGGCTCAACGCCCACTACGTTCCGGCGCTGCGGCTCGCGGAGATCGTTCTGCGAGGGGCCTCGTTCGAATACGAGGAGGGGCGGCACGTCAGCGTGGACGGACTGTTGTTCAACATGGAGAAGGTCTTCGAGGACTTCCTCGCCAGCGCCCTCGGCGCGGCCCTCGAACGGCACATCGGCGGACGCAGTCAGCCCCATCCCCGCACCCACCACCTCGACGACGGCAACGAGCACATCCTGCTGCCCGACCTGGTGCACCGGCTTCCCGGAGCCGACGGCGGTCTTCACCCCGCGATCGTCGTGGACGCGAAGTACCAGGAGGGAATCAAACGCGAGAATCTGTACCAGATGCTCGCGTACTGCACCTGCTTCGGGCTGACCGAGGGGCACCTGGTGTCCGCGGCGGGCGATCTCGACGCCACCCCCATACGTGTCCCCGTCCCCGGGGGCGCGATCACGCTGCACCGGCACGTCCTCGACCTGAGGCTGCCATACCCCGAACTCGCCTCCAGGGTCCAGGAACTGGCCCGGACGATCGCCGCGTCCCGGACGACCGCCCCGCGGCCCCGGGCGAGGGCGGTGACATGACCGGCGTACGCGCGTGCAGGGGTCGTAATCCGGACAGCTCGCCGATAGCCACCCGTGGGATCTGGCCATTCGGGCGTGGCCGCGTCCTCGCCGCGAGGAGCATGGAGGCGCCATGACGTCCCCAGCAGCCGATTCCGAAGGACACGCCGATCACGCGGATCGCACGAACGGCGCCGCGCGTGTCGACTACGGCCCCTTCGCGCACCTGACCGTTCCCAACACCGCCCTCTACCGCAGTGTGATGCGCGTGTTCACGGACGCCAAGGAGCGCTTCGCGGTGCATCTGCGGCCGGAGGACGTGTACGCGGCGCTGGCGGTGCCCGAGCGGCCCTCGGACATCGACGCCCTCACCAAGGCGCTGGACAGCCTGGCCGACTGGGGCAACCTCCGCGCCGACCCGGACACGGCCCGGGTCACGACCCCCGAGGACTTCTACCGCAAACGCTTCATCTACCAGCTCACCCAGGCCGGGGAGGCCGCCGAGGTCGCGCTGGGGACGTACGAGACGACGCTCGGCAGGCGGGGCGAACTCCAGGCTGTGGCGCTGCACGACATCGTCGGCCAATTGCACGCCCTGCTCCTCATCGCCGCGCAGGACGAACCCGACCCGGCGAAGACCCATCTCACCCTGGTGGCGCTCACGGAGCGTTTCACCGCCCTCGCCGACAACGCGCGCGCCTTCATGGGCTCCCTGCAACGCACCATCGACCTGCACGGCGTCGAGGTGGACGCCTTCCTCGCCTACAAGGACCGCCTGATCCAGTATCTGGAGCGGTTCATCCAGGATCTGATCACGCTGGGCGGCCGGATCGCCTCGCTCATCGGGACGCTCGCCGAACAGGGCGGTGTGGAGCCGCTGTTGCGCCTGGCCGCGGCCCGGGAGGCCATCGACGCGGCTCCCGGTGAGGCTGAGGCGGCCGAGGAGGAGGCGTACCGGCGCTGGCGGGTCCGCTGGCGCGGGCTCGCCGAGTGGTTCGTGTCGGAGGAGGGCAGGGAGTCGCAGGCCGGCCTGCTGCGCAGACGGGCGCTCGGGTCGATTCCGCAGCTCCTGTCCGTCGTACGCCAGTTGAACGACCGGCGGGCGGGGCGGACGGACCGTTCGGCGGACTTCCGGGAGCTGGCCCGATGGTTCGCCGAAGCCCCTGACGACGAGGCGCGGCACCGTCTGTGGCGGGTGGCTTTCGGACTGCATCCCGCGCGGCACCTGACCGTGGACGGCGATACCCTGGCGGCCCGCGCGGACGGACCGGTGCCCGCCGCCACCCCTTGGCGGGAGGCCGAACCGGTCCGTATCAGCCCGCAGTTGCGCCGCACCGGCAGCTACGAACGCCGGGGCAAGCCGCGCCGGGTGGCCGACCGTTCCGAGGCTCGACGGCAACTGGCCGAACTCGCCGCGCGGCAGACCCGGCAGACGGCCGAGGCCCGCGCGGCCCTCGCCACCGGCGGCGAGACCCGGCTGTCCCGGCTCGGCGAACTGGACCCGACGGCCTTCGCCCTGTTCCTGCGGCTGCTGGGCGACGCGCTCTCGACTTGGCGGCCCGGTATGACCCGGACGGTGGCCACCAGCGGCGACGGCTCGATGGAGATCCGGTTGACCGCCCTCGACGACGGGAGCCGGGCCGAGATCCGTACCCCGGTCGGGGTGTTCCGGGGGCCGGACCACCTCGTGGAGATCATCGACCTGGCCGAGGAACGGCAGGGCGACCGTGACCCGGAAGACCGGCACGACCGGGAGGACGGCCATGGCTGAGCAGCTCGGCGAGGTACTGGAAGGCCAGCGCGCCGCCGACCTCCAGAGGGCGACCCGCGCGCTGCTGAAGGAACCACTGCTGACCGTCGACGGCCCGTATCCGGACGAGTTCCGCCTGGTCCGCCGGTACGAGACGGAGCTGCGCGAGTGGTTCGACCGTAACGTCGGCTGGTCCCTGCGCGTGGACGCGGAGGCCGCCCGGCTGCGCAAGAACCCGGGGACCCTCACCGACGCCACCCACCCGGCCCGCGAGCCGAGCCGTGCGGCGCTGCCCTTCACCCGCCGCCGCTATGTGCTGCTCTGCCTCACCCTGGCCTCGCTCGAACGCGGCGAGACACAGGTCGCCCTGGGCAGGCTCGCCGAGCAGGTGGTGCTGGCCGCCGCCGACCCTCATCTGGCCGCCGCGGGGATCACGTTCACCCTGGAGCGCCGGGACGAACGCCTCGACCTGGCGGCCGTCGTACGGCTGCTGCTGCGGTTCGGAGTGCTGCGCCGGGTGGCCGGCGACGAGGAGGCGTACGTCAACGGGGCGGGCGACGTGCTCTACGACGTGCAGCGCAGAGTGCTGGCCGGGCTGCTCGCGACCCGCCGGGGGCCGTCCATGGTAACCGCCACCAGCCTCGACGACCGGCTGACGGAACTGACCGCCGAGGCCGCGCTGGACAGTGACGAACTCCGGTTCCGGGCGATCCGCTGGAAGCTGACCCGCCGCCTGCTCGACGACCCCGTGCTCTACTACGACGAGCTGACCGAGGACGAGCTCTCCTACCTCACCCGGCAGCGCGGATTCCTCACCGCACGCGTCACCCAGATGACCGGACTCGTCCCCGAGGTGCGCGCCGAGGGCATCGCCATGGTCGACCCGCTGGACGACCTCACCGACGTACGCATGCCGGAACAGGGCACCCGCGGTCACATCACCCTGCTGCTCGCCGGACAGCTGGCCGCACGCGAGGGACGCGTCGGCCTGGAGGAACTGGAGCACAAGGTGCGCGAACTGGCCGTGGAGTACGGGAGTTTCTGGTCGAAGTCGGCCAAGGAGCCCGGGGCCGAGTCCGAGTCGGTCGCGTGGGCCGTGGAACGGCTCGTGGCCCTCGGGCTGGTGACCCGGACGGCCGACGGAATCCTGGCCCGGCCCGCCCTGGCCCGCTACGCGGTCGGCGCCCCGCAGATCCGGGATAGCGGAAACCGTGACAGTGGAGGCCGCCGGTGACTCCTCGACCGACCATTCACCCCATCCCCGCACAACGAGACGTACGACGAAAGGCCCGCCGGTGACCGCCCTGCCCACCCCAGCCCCCGGCCGGTGGCGCCCCCTGCGTATCGGGCTCGTCGACCTCTTCCACTACGACGTCGAAGAGTTCTGGTTCCACGACGGCAGACTCCTGCTGCGCGGCAACAACGGCACCGGCAAGTCGAAGGTGCTCGCGCTGACCCTCCCCTTCCTCCTCGACGGTGACCTCTCGGCCCGCCGGGTGGAACCCGACGGCGATCCGGCCAAACGCATGGAATGGAACCTGCTGCTCGGCGGGGAGCATCCGCACCCCGAGCGGCTCGGTTACACCTGGATCGAGTTCGGGCGCCGGGACGACACGACCGGAGAGGAACACTTCTGCACTCTGCTGTGCGGAATGAAGGCGGTGAGCGGGCGGGGTATCGCCCGGCACTGGTTCGCCGTCACCGACCAGCGCGTGGGCCCCGGGCTCGGTCTCCTGGACGCCACGGGAACCGCGCTGTCCCGGGATCGGCTCGCCGAGGCCATCGGCGCGCACGGCATGGTCTACGACACGGCCAAGGCGTACCGCAGGGCCGTCGACGAGGCTCTCTTCGGCCTGGGCGAGCGGCGCTACGGTGCGCTGGTGGACCTGCTGATCCAACTGCGTCAGCCGCAGCTGTCCAAGCGGCCCAACGAGGCGGCACTCTCCCGCGCGCTCACGGAGGCGCTCCCGCCCATGGACCAGGCGGTGATCGCCGACGTGGCCGAGGCGTTCCGGTCCCTGGACGAGGAGAAGGGGGAGCTGCGGGCGGCGAGCGAGGCGGAGCGGGCGGCCACCGCCTTCCTCGACCACTATCGGCGTTACGCGCGCGTCGCCGCCCGCAGGCGAGCCCGGCTGCCCCGCAGCGAGCACGCCCGGTACGAGCAACTGCAACGCGACCTCACGCACGCGCACGCCGACCATGAACGTGCCGTGGCGGACCGGGCGGCGACCGAGGAGAGGTCCGGGGCGCTGGAGGAGCGCATCGCCCGTCTCGCCGCGCAGGAAGCGGCACTGCGGGCCGGACCGGAGATGCGTGACGCGCGAGCACTCGAACAGGCGGCGGCCGACGCCTCGCGTACCGCCGCCGAGCGGGTCCGGGCCGACGAGGACCTCGGGCAGGCCGAGGCCGCGCAGAGCCGGGCCGCGGGCCGGCTGGCCGCCGCCGGGAACCGGCAGGCCGCCGCCGAGCGGGCGCTGACCGGCCTGCGGGACCTGATCGAGGAGACCGCCAGAGCCGCCCGCATCGACGGCCCGCTCGTGCCGGACGGTGTTACCGAGGCCGAACTGCGCCGCACGACCGGGGAGTCGGCCGACCGCCGACGCCGTACGGTCGAACACCTGGAGCAGCTCACAGTCCGCGTGGAGCAGGCGGAAGGCGAACGCCGGGCGGCTGTGCGGCGGGCCGACGAAGCGCAGGAGGAGGTCGTGCACAGCGGCTTCCGACAGGCCGAGGCCGAGGAGAACGCCGTCGGCCAGGGACAGGCCCTGATCGACCGGGTCCGGGCCCACCTCACCGGTTGCCGGGAACTGCCGCTCCCCGATCTTCCTGGGCTGCTGGACGGCCTCCAGGACTGGGTGGTCACCCTGGACGGGCCCAACCCCGCCCGTGCCACCGCGGCCGGAGCCCACCGGACCCGTGCCGCGGAACTGGCTGACCACAGCGCCGAACTGAGCCGCCAGCGCGCCGAACTCGCAGACCGACAGGCGCTGTTCGAGCGTGAGCTGGCCTCCCTTGAGCAGGGCGGACAGCCTGTTCCCGAACCGCCTCACACCCGCACACCGGGTGTGCGGGACCGGCTGGACGGAGCACCGCTGTGGCGGCTCGTCGAGTTCCACGACACCGTCGACGACCGCGAGCGAGCAGGCTTGGAAGCCGCGTTGGAGGCGTCCGGCCTGCTCGACGCATGGGTTCGGCCGGACGGCACGGCGGAGGCGGCGGACGGCCACGACATTCTCCTGGAGCCGAACGCAGCCGTCTTCGGACCGAGCCTCGCGGATGCATTGCGTCCGATGGTGGATCATGACGAGGGGCCGACGGCCACCGTGGGCGAGTCGGTGGTGCGACGCCTGCTCGCCGCAATCGGCCTGGTGCCGAGTGGTGGCGAACCACCCGAAGCCCGCGTCGCGGGAACCTGGGTGTCCGGCGACGGCCGCTTCCGGTCCGGCGCGCTGACCGGAAGCTGGACCAAGCCCGCCGCCGAGTACGTGGGCGAGGGTGCGCGGGAGGCGGCCCGCCGGTCACGTATCGAGGAACTGCACGTGGAACTCGCTGCTCTGAGCGAGCGGACGGAGGCGGTACTGGATGCCCTGCGGGCGACGGTCCTGCTCCGCCGTACCCTCGACGACGAACTGGCGTCCTTCCCCGACGACGACACCCTACGCACCGCCCACGCGCTCGTCGCGGCGGCCGTGGACGCCACACACCGGGCCCGCGCGCGGCACGAGGCACGGACCCGGGACCTGGCCGAGGCCATCCGTGTCGCGGACGCGGCGACGGCGGAACTGACCGACACCGCCTCGGAAGTCGGGCTCCCCGCCGACCGGGAGGCCCTGGCCGTCGTACGACGATCCCTCACCGAACTCACCACGCAGCTGGCCACGCTCTGGCCCGCGCTGCGGGAGGGGGCCGAAGCCGAGGGGGCCGTCGCCGCCGAGCGAGTGGAGAGCGACCGGGCCGCGGAACGGACCGCCGAACTCGCGGCGCGCGCCGGTGAGGCCGCCCGTGCCGCGAGCACGGCCGACGAGCGCCATACGACCCTGCTCTCCACCGTGGGCGCGGCGGTCGCCGAACTCCAGCGGCGTCTCGCCGAGACCGCCGAGGAGACGCGGACCTGCGCGGACGGCCTGAAGACGGCCCGGCAGCACTGGACCGACGCCGACCGGCTCGCCAGTCACGCCGAGGGCCGCACCGAACAGCTCGGCAAGGACCTGACCGAGGCGACCGCGGCCCGGGAACGGGCCGTCGCCGCCCTGCGCCGCTTCGCCGCGACAGGACTGCTGGACGTGGCCCTACCGGGTATCGACGTTCCGGAGACCGACACCGGGGCCGGGGCCTGGGCGGCCACACCCGCGATCGCCCTGGCCCGAGCCGTCGAGGCGGAACTCTCCGACGTCGACGACTCGGACGGCGCCTGGGAGCGCGTACAGAAGCGGCTGAGCGAGGAGTTCGCCAGGCTTCAGGACGCCCTGTCCCGCAACGGGCACAGCGCCTCCGCGTATCCGAGCGAGGACGGAATGCGCGTCGACATCGTGTACCAGGGACGCCGGCGAGCCGTCCCCGAGATCACCGAGGCGCTCGCCGCGGAGGTCGAGGAGCTGACCCGGATCCTGTCCGCGCATGAGCGCGAGGTCCTTGAGACCCACCTGATCACCGAGGTCGCCGGCACCCTCCAGGAACTGATCGGTGCCGCAGAACGGCAGGTGCGGGCCATGAACGCGGAGCTGGAGGAGCGGCCCACCTCGACCGGGATGCGGCTGCGGCTGGTCTGGCGTGGCTCCCGCAAGGCCCCGCAGGGACTCGCGCAGGCCCGTGAGCGGCTGCGGCAGTCCGCTGACGCCTGGTCTCCCGAAGACCGAGCGGCGGTCGGGGAGTTCCTCCAGGCGCAGATCGCCCGCCAGCAGGCCGACGGCAGTTCCGGCAGCTGGCTGGAGGACCTGACCGCCGCGCTCGACTACCGTGCCTGGCACGAGTTCGGCATCGAGCGGCAGCAGCACGGCAAGTGGGTCTCCGCCACCGGGCCCGCCTCGGGCGGGGAGCGCGTACTCGCCGTTTCCGTACCCCTGTTCGCTGCGGCGTCCTCGCACTACGCGAGTGCGCGGGCGCCGTATGCTCCCAGGCTGGTCACGCTCGACGAGGCGTTCGCCGGGGTAGACGACGACTCCCGCGCCAAGTGCCTCGGCCTGCTCCACGCCTTCGACCTCGACGTCGTCATGACCAGCGAGCGCGAGTGGGCCTGCTATCCGCAGGTTCCGGGCATCGCCATCGCACAGCTCTCGCGGGTCGACGGGATCGCGGCGGTCCTGGTCACCCGGTGGGAGTGGGATGGCACCGAGCGTACGCGTGGCGCGGAGCCGGACTGCACCGGGTGGGAGGCGACAGCGGCCGTGGACGACGGCCAGGGGAGATCAGCCGTCGGTGCGCAGGCCCAGGAGTCACTGTGGACATGACTGAAGACGCCGAGCGACCTCCGGCAGGTGTCGACGAGGAGCGTCTGCGGCGCCTCCTGGGTGGTCCGGAACTGTCCTGGCTTGTCCAGCGCGTCCGTCACCGTATGGTCTACGAGAAGCCTCTCACCGGCACCGCCACGCTCACCGGTCCGACGGACGCCCAGAGGCGTGCGGCCGAACGCCTGCTGGGGCGCGGCCCGACCGAGGGCGGCTCGCTGAGCGTACGGCTGGAGGACGTGGACGTGGTGTTGCGCCGCTCCGGCGTGAGCCCGGACGGCCTCGCCACCGCTGTCGTCGCCCTGACCGGCCCGGTGGACCCGGTCGTCGAGCGGAGGGCGAGGGAGGCCCGAGCATGGGAGTGGGCGTACGCTCCGCTGCGGCTGCTTGGACCTGACCTGGCGGAGTGGACGGCGCAGGTGACCGGCAGCGGCCAGGTACGACGAATCGCCCGTACTCCGGAAGCCTCGCGTGCCCTCCTGGAAAACGTCGTCAAGGTGCTCGGCGCACTGCCTGCCGACCCCGCCGTTTCCGTCACGACTTTCGCGGCACAGGTCCTCGGAGACGCTCACGCCCTGGATGACGGAAGGCCGTTGACGACCATCGTACGGTCCGCGGCGCACGTGCTGACCGGGAGTGCGAAGGAGAAGGGGACCCGTCGGCAGAGAGAGGTATGGGCCTCGGTGGGGCTCCTGAAAGACGACGTGTCGTCGACGGTCCTCACCCTCAACCTTCGTGGCACTCCAGCCCTGGACTGGATGGCGGACATGGGGGAGCCCGCGGTGTTGACCCTGCGCCAACTGGCCCGGCAGCCGATGGCCTCGGCAGCTGCGGAAGAACAGACCGGCCCACAGTGGATTCGCGTGTGTGAGAACCCGACCGTCCTCGTGGCGGCGGCGGAAGCGTACGGGCCGGAATGCCCGCCCATGATCTGCGTCCAGGGCCAACCGTCCGCTGCGGCGCTCACCCTGCTGCGCCGGATGCACGACCAGGGAACAGCTCTCCTCTACCACGGAGACTTCGACTGGGGCGGCCTGCGCATCGCCTCGACACTGTTGCGGAGCGTCACGTGGTTTCCCTGGCGTTTCACGGCCGCCCACTACCGTGCCGCGGTCGCTTCGGGCCTTAGTTCGATGGACCTGACCGGAACACCGACCGACGCGCCCTGGGACCCGCCTCTCGCACAGTCGCTTGCCGAACTGGGCGTCCGCATCGAAGAAGAGACCGTCCTTGACGATCTCTTGGGCGATCTCAAGCCAGTTCGCTGAGATGGGGAGAATAGGGCAGGTACTTAGAGGCCATCTGATCTGGATAGCGGGTAGTTCAGGATGATTTTGTGACCGATGGCGTTGGTGGTCGTTGCCAGGTGTGTGAGTGAGCGTCGTCCGTACCGCAGTGATGTGTCCGATGCCCGGTGGGCCTTGATCGAGCCGGTCTTCGCCGTCTGGCGTGCCGGGCGAACGGCCCCTGGCACGGCGGCCCGGGTGCACGATCTGCGGGAGATCGTCAACGCCATCCTGTACGTCAACCGCACCGGCATCCCGTGGAAATACCTGCCGCACGACTTCCCGCCGTACAAGACGGTGTACGACTACTACGCGAAGTGGGAGGCCGACGGGACGACCGAACAGGTCCATGGCCTGTTACGGGACAAGGCCCGCAGGGCCGGCGGCCGCAGGGCGGAACCGACCGCGGCCGTCGTGGACGCGCAGAGCGTCAAGACCTCGGGAAACGTCGCCGAGATCAGCCAGGGCGTCGACGCCGGGAAGAAGATCAAAGGGCGCAAGCGGCACCTGGTCACGGACACCCTTGGCCTGGTCCTGGCCGTCCTCGTCACCGCCGCGTCGGTGTCCGATACCACCGGCGGGAAGCTGCTGCTCGACGACCTGGCCGCAGCACATCCCACGGTGACCAAGGTCTGGGCCGACGGTGGTTACCAGAGCAGCGTCCTCAACCGCGGCGCCGGGCTGGGCATCGACGTGGAGGTGGTGCGGCGGCCCCGGGTGAAGGGCTTCGAGCCGCTGCCGAAGAGGTGGGTGATCGAGCGCACCTTCGGCTGGCTGATGCAGCACCGCCGCCTCGCGCGGGACTACGAAGCACTGCCGCAGAGATCCCGGACGATGATCCACTGGGCAATGGCTAACAAAATGGCCCGCGAGCTGACGGGAGAATCCACGCCAACCTGGCGAATCGAAACAGATATCTCACTCACATCGGCATGAAGAATGATCAGATGCCCTCTAAGAGGAGCTAACAGAAAGCTCTAGTGGAGCCATGTCTTCGGTGTTGTCGGCTCGTTGGCCCCTCTGTGGGGAACCTGAAGGGGCCGCCGTGGGTGGTGTCGGACGATCTGTGGTTGCGGATCGAGCCGTTGCTGCCGGTGCGGCAGCGGCGGTCGCGTCATCCGGGGCGGCTGCCGCTGGATGACCGCGGGTGCTGGCAGGGGATCCTGTTCGTGCTGCATACCGGAATCCAGTGGGAGTGGCTGCCGCAGGAACTGGGCTTCGGCTCGGGCATGACGTGCTGGCGTCGGCTGCGGGACTGGCACGAGGCGGGTGTGTGGGACCGGCTGCACCAGGTACTGCTCACCGAGCTGCACCGTGCCGGGAAGCTGGACTGGTCCCGGGCGGTGATCGACGGCTCCCATCGCCAGGCCCGTCGGGGCGGCCCAAAACGGGCCCGAGCCCGGTCGACCGCGCCCGGCCCGGCTCGAAGCACCACGTCATCACCGACGGGCACGGCACCCCGCTCGCCATCACTCTGACCGGCGGAAACCGCCACGACGTCACCCAGCTCCTTCCGCTCCTGGACGCGATACCCCGCATCCGGGGCGCCACCGGCCGGCCACGCCACCACCCCCGGCAGCTGTTCGCCGACCGTGGCTACGACTTCGACAAGTACCGACGACTGCTCTGGAAACGCGGCATCAAGCCGGCCATCGCCCGCCGCGGGGTGCCACACGGCTCCGGCCTGGGGACAGACCGATGGGTGGTCGAGCGCACGAACGCCTGGATCCACGGCTTCCGACGACTGCGAATCCGCTGGGACATCCGCGACGACATCCACGAGGCGTTCCTCAAGCTGGCCTGCTGCGTGATCACCTACAGACGCGTCCGAGCTTTCTGTTAGCTCCTCTAAGGCGCAGGAACTGATCGAGCGGCTCGTCGCCGAGGGGCGCGTGCGGATCTCTGAGCCGGATCACGATGAGGACGCGGAGGGGCGGCGCGTCGTCAATTACGCGAAGCGTCACGGCATGGAGCCAGCGGGCCGACGTATCGAGAAGGTCCCTCACGGTGGGCCGGGGCTGGAGCTGTTCCTCGCAGACGGCCCGCATCCCAACGCGCGGAGCCAGCGGCCGAGGGCAGCCGGAGAGCTAATACCAGTACCCGCACGTCTGGGGCACCTGCATCCGGTGGTGGCGACGCTCAAAAACGAAGAGAGTCGACTGGTGATGCCACCTGCGTTGCGCCGCCGGGCGCTTCTGCTGCTGCAGGGGCTCGCGGCCGAGGCAGTACGGCGAGGGCACGAGGTGCGGAAGGCAAGGTTCGCCTTCTGCCCGTGCGAGGGCGGAGTGGACGCGCTCTACCCGTCTCGTCTTGGAGCTTGCCCATGGTCACGGAGACAGGCCCGGTCGCTGGCGGGATCGGAAGAGCCAGACCCTTGAAGAAGCCCTCGGGGTGATCCTCGGGGAGATTGAAGCGCGAGCCACCAAGGACACTCAGCGCCAGCAGGACGAACGGCAAGCCAAGGCAGAACGTGAAGTTCGTTAGCGGGCGGCCTTAGATGAGGCGAAGCAGCAAGCTGTTCGTGAACAACTTGCACATGTGCTGCGTGAAGAGGCCAGAGGGTGGCAGGAAGCGACTGCCCTTAGCGCGTACTGCATGGCATGGGAACGTCGCATCCAAGAACTGGATGGTACCGCGGATGAGCCGGAACTGGACTCAGCCCGTCGCTGGTTGGAGTGGGCAAGGGCATATGTAAAGTCGATAGACCCTCTGAGCGGACTTCCCGGCATGCCCTGCACACGTGAACCCAGGTCGGAGGAGCTTGAACCACATCTCAGGGGATGGAGCCCCCACGGACCGGAACGGCGTGGCCAAGGATGATGATGAGCCTGTCCGACTGCGCCTACGTGCAGCGCAACGGCCACCGAGACAGGAAGATCCGCAAGATGTTGAACGGACGGCGCCCTGTCGGCAGACCTGGTTTAAGCGACTGCGTGAGGAACCTGCTCCTGACTGTTGTGACGCTCATCTGACGCTCACAGCACCCGAAGGCTCACTTGGCAGGTCGAAATTTGGCGCCTGACCAGCAGGTATGCCATGTCCATCATGATGTGACGTGTTTCCGATGACGCACCATGTGGAGTGCGTTGCGATCCTGGAGCCGGTGGCGAAGGGCTCCTGACCCGCGGTTCTACCGGTGCGCGCCCTGCGCGTTGCGGGCGCGGCGCACCCGAGGTGCCCGCGCAGACCGGGGCGGGCACGCAATGGCCACCGTCCTGCGGAGCGCGCACGCGAACGGCCCTCTCCGGGTGGCGTCGGGCCGGGGGGACAGGAGTGAACTGTCCCGGTCCAAGCACCTACCCGGGCGAGGGCTGGGGACTCTGTGCCCAGCCCGGCGAACAGCGTCTCGTCCTGAGCGACGGCACCGCCCGCCTCACCTTCCGGCGACCGGCGGGTGGTCGTACTGCCTGCGGCACCGGGTTGGCATCCACGAGACGGTCCGCTGCCTGGCGCTGGCCACCGTCCCCGACCGCCACGCATCCGAGCCTCGAACTCTCCGGCCCCGGCCGTAACGGCGCCGCCGAAGGTACCTGGGTTTCCGTCGCTGCGCGGGTCAGGCGGGGTGGAAGAGGAAGGTGTCGTTCTTGGCGCCTGTTCCGTGCCAGTTGTGCGGGTGGTACTGGATGAGGTGGATGTTGTCGGCGGTGGAGGCGTTGTGGACATGAAGGACGCGCCAGCGGTCGCGGTCGGTCCAGCCGCCGGTGCTGGTGCGGATGACGCTGCCGGTCCAGGGGTGCCAGTCGTCGTGGAGGTCGAACCACTGGTTCCAGGAGCCGTGGCAGGGGCGCTGGACGATGGGAGTGTAGGGGTCCTTGTCATCGTTGTGGACCTCCCAGCACATGCCGGAGTCCAGCCGGAACAGGTACGTGTTCGGCCGGTAGCCGTCCACGGATTCCAGGGTGACGCGCTGGGAGGTGCGTCCGTCGCAGGGCTGCTGCACGATCAGTGCGTAGTCCGCCCCGTCGCGGGGGCCGAGGCACTTCCCGGAGTGCAGGGCACTGATCGTGTAGGTGCCCGGTCCCGGCGGGGCCTGCGCGGCACGGGGGGACACCGCCGCGGCAGTGAGCCGGACGCCCGCCATCAGCGCTGCCACGGCCGATACGGCAAGGATGATGCGCAGCATCGGACGGTGCCCGGGGGAAGGGGCGTTCACCGGTTGCTCCAGAGGTTCGTGGGTGGGTTCGGCGGCGCAGGGCGGGGGATGCGGCTTCCCCGACGCCGTCCGCCGAGCGGCCGACGTCCCGGCGGCGGCGTCACAGATGTCCGTCGATGAAGCCCCGGACGGCCGCCACGCTCGTGTAGACCCCGGGAATCCCGGGGCGCCCGCAGCCGCGTCCCCAGGACACGATGCCGTACAGCACACCGTCCTGGACCAGCGGGCCGCCGGAGTCGCCCTGGCAGGAGTCCTTGTCGGGCTCG
Source organism: Streptomyces sp. NPDC003691 (assembly GCF_053981115.1). Lineage (NCBI taxonomy): Bacteria > Bacillati > Actinomycetota > Actinomycetes > Kitasatosporales > Streptomycetaceae > Streptomyces > Streptomyces sp. NPDC003691. Next base: position 64,856 of record NZ_JBSFNQ010000036.1, read on the forward strand.
CCTCCCGCACAGAGCATCCTCTCGGTGACGGCCGAGGAACCATGGACCCTCCGGCACTCCGGACGGCCGACGACATCGAGGGACACCTCCTGCAACTGGTCGGTGGCGGAAGAGCCCCCTTCGTACGTGACTCCCCATCCGGTGACCGTCACCCGTGATCCGGCCGCGGGCTCGTGGTCGGCGAGGAGAGCGGGCCCTCCCCCGACACTCCCCTGGCACCCCGCGAGCTTCATGACGCCGACGTCGTAGTCCAGAGTCAGCCGGTTGAACCGGGGATGCTGGGCGATCTCCCTGACACCGCAGACCCGACCGCCCTTGTAGTGGATGCTGGTGTTGTAGCGCACCAGGAAGTTGCGCGAGGTGTACCCATCGGTGCAGTGCGCGGCCGTGAGCACGATGTCCGGCCCGATCAGCGTCCCCCCGCAGGAGTCGTCGTTGTTGTACCGCACGCTGACTTGGTACGGGTGTTTCTCGATGGTCGTCGGCTGACCCCCGACGATCTGGGGTTCGTCGCCGGCCACGGCGACCCCGCTCTGCACGCTCGCGAACAGCGCCAGCGTGAGGCCGGCGGCCGCCAGCGCCTTGCGCCAGTAACGTCCGCGCACCCGGACCTCCGTTGTCCGTGCGGCAAGGCCCCGTCGCACGGACAACGACGCCCGTGCCGGAGCACCAGGACCTACGGACTTGTCCCCGAGCGGGTGCGGCACACACGGACAGCGCCCTTCACCACTCCTGTGGGTGATCGCCATTGCGCCACCGCTCTCCGTGCCACCGAGGGAGTTGGCGACGCCCACCCGCAGGGGCAGCGCTTCCGGCTCACCGCACGGCACCGCCCCCGCCTGGTGCGGCGCGGGGACGGTGCGGTCCTCGGTCGGTGGGTGGCCCTTGCCGGTCAGCCCGTGTAGGTGCCGACGATGCGGGAGAACTCGTACGGCGACTGCGGGATGTTGGTGCAGAGGGAGAGGTTTCCGGTGCAGGCGTTGCGGTCGCGGGTGACGTCCCAGAAGGCGATCATGCCGAGGTTCCTGCTCCGGGCGAACGTCACGAGTTGCCGTGCGTCGGCCTGGTCGTAGATCTGGTGGTCGTCGTTCTCGCCGATCATGGGGGTGACCCCGACCATGCCCCAGAGCTGGGCGTCGGTGCGGTTCGGGTAGAGGGACTTCAACTGGGTGACGGTGGCCTGGGCGGCTTGGAGGGCCGCGTCGCCGTAGTCGATGGCCATGAAGTAGTCCATCGTCATCACATTGACCACGTCCAGCGCGACGCCCGCGTCACGGGCCGATGTCACGACGGAAAGGCCCGTCTGTGTCAGTCCCGAGGGGGTGACGGGCAGGGTGAGTGAGATACGGAGGTCGGGGTGTGCCTGCTGGAGCCGGGCGAGTGCGGCCGAGCGGCGTGCGATGGAGACGGGATCGTTGACGGCCGGGCCTTCGATGTCGAAGTCGGCGTACCGCAGGCCGTACTGTCTCACCACGGCGTCGTACTCGGTGAACAGGGCGTCCACCGATTCGCAGTTCTGGGCGAGTTCCCTGCCGCCCGCACCGCCGAAGGTGACCTTCACCTCCCCGCCCGCGGCCCGGAGGGCATCGATATTGTCCTTGGCCCATCCGGCCCGGGGGTCGTAGTAGTTGAACCACATCGCCTTGCAGGTCGGTGAGGTGATCGCGCCCAGGCTGAAGTTCTTCAGCCCGCTGTCCGAGGCCAGGGTGGCCAGATTCGGGGTGGGCCAGGCTCCCATGTCCACGTACGGTGCGGTCGGCAGGGTGCGCGTGCCCGGGTTGCCGGTGGTGCCCGTGACCGCGTGACTCAGGGCCGACCGGTTGCCCGCCAGGTCCCTCGCGAGCAGTTGGAGCATGTACGCCGTGCCGGGCCGGAGCCCGGTCACCCGGTGGGAGGTGACACCGGTCACGGTGGAGTGCCGGACACCGTCGACGAAGATCTCGTAGTCCACCACCGGGCTGCGGTCGTCGACCGATGCCGTCCAGTTGAGCGTGAGCGCCCCGTCCTCGGTCCCGGTGACGTGGACGCCGGTGGGAACCGTCGGGGGTGTGATGTCCGCGTCCTCTTCACAGGGCCCGCCCTGGTTGACCACGCACCGCCCGGGCAGACCGCTGCCCTGGGCCACCCAGCCGAAGGTGGTGGAGGCCCCGGGGGCGAGCGAGCCGTTGTAGCCGAGGTTGCGGAAGCTGTACCGGCTCCCGTCCCGGGTGAGCCGGGCGTCCCAGTGGGTGGAGACGGCCGTGTCCGCGGGCAGGGTGAACTCGACGGTCCAGCCGTCCAGCGCCGTACGGCTGCGATTCGTGATCGTGTACGTGCCCTGGTAGCCGCTCTCCCAGGAAGAGGTCTTGCGGAACTCCGCCGTCACCGGCACCAGGGGACTGGTGGCTGAGGCCGGCGGGGCGCCTAACAGGGTGAGGATTCCGAGGACGGTGGCGACCAACGACGCCAATGGTCTTCGCATTGCTGCCTCCCAAACGGGGAACGAGCGCGAGCCGTACCGGTCGATGCGGCAACTTGGTCTATACCAAAGCCGCCCGCACTGACTACCGGCCCCGGGGCCCCGAGTCAAGACGGACGACCGCTCGGTCCCTATGCACACCGCGCCTCACCGGAATCCCCGTCCGCGGGGAACGGACGGTCCGTGGGGGATGGGCGCTCCGCGTTCGCCGGAGTGGTCGGCTCAGCTCGCCGCGCGGCCCGGCGGGCGCAGGAGAACGGGCAGGGTGAGGACGTCGTTGCCGATGAACGACGGCTGCGGGGCCGGGGCGTTCGCCTCGTCCGCGAGTGCGATGTCCGGGAAGCGGTCGAAGAGGGCGGGCAGGGCGACGGCGGCCTCCAGGCGGGCGAGCGGGGCGCCGAGGCAGTAGTGGATGCCGTGGCCGAAGGCCATGTGGTCCCGGTCCGCACGGTCGATGTCGAAGGCGTGAGCGGCTTGGTGGAACGACGGGTCACGTCCGTGCGCCCCGAACCCGATGAGAATGGCCTCCCCGGCCGCGATGGTGACGCCCTCGCCGAGGTCGATGTCACGGACCGCGCACCGCAGCGGAAGGTGGACGACCGGTGGATGGAGCCGCAGGGTCTCCTCGATGACATGGGCCCAGCGGGCGGGCTCGGCCTTTGCCGCGTTCAGTTGCCGGCGGTGGGTGAGCAGCGCGCGGACGGCGTTCCCGATCAGTGCGATCGTGGTCTGGCTCCCGGCGCCGATCATCAGGAGGAGGGTGGAGATCAGCTCCATTTCGGTGAGCCGGTCCCCCTCGTGGGCGGTGAGCAGCAGGCTGGTCATATCGTCGCCGGGCTCCCGCTGCTTCGCCTCCACGAGACTCTGCATGGTGGTGATCAGCCCGCTCATGACCCGCTCCGACTGCTCCTGGGGAACATCGGTGGCCAGGATCGCGTCGACGACGGCGAGCATCGCGGGGCGCTGTTCCTCGGGAACGCCGAAGAGATCGCAGATCACCCGGGTCGGCACACCGTAGGCGAAGCTCGCCCGCAGATCCACTGACGCACCGTCCTCCAGTGCCTCCAGACCGTCCAGGAGGTCGGTGACGACGGCTTCGATCGCAGGCCGGAGCGACTCCATGCGCCGCGGTGTGAAAGCGGGGCCGATGAGCCTTCGCAGGCGGGTGTGCTCGGCCCCCTCGGAGGTGGCCATGGAGCGGACGTCGACCCAGGGGGAGAGCCAGGGAACGGCTCCCGGCTGGTAACCGGTCCAGGTGTCACGGGCGTTCCTGGTGATATCGGGATGGGTGACCAGCCGCCGGACGACATCGCCGCGCGTCACGGACCAGGCGATGACGTTCTGGGGCAGCCGGACCCGCACGGCGGGCCCGGTGGCGCGGAGTTCCTCGATCTGTTCGTACAGCCGCTCGCCTCCGTCGCTGTCGAGGACCGGTACGGAAGCCTCGTTGCTGGTGGTCATGGGACACCTCCGGTCACGCGGGGCGGCCCGTCGGTGGGAGCGACCGCAGGAGTGCCGTCTCGCCCCCGGGCGGCGGGGCGCGCCGGTGCGTGGGTGGATGGGCTTCGCCGCGACGGCGGGAATCGGTACCCGGATTGTGCTGCCCCCGCCCGGGGCCGTATAGAGGCAAATCAGCCTCTTGTCTGATTTCTGGGCCGATTCGGGATTGCCCGCAGGTCGGTACCTCCCGCCCGGGCGCCGATGCCCGCGCCGCCTCAGCTCGGCCGCGGGTTCACCGCACGGGGCGGTCAGGTGCGGGTGAGGGTCCAGGTGTCGAGGCCGGTGAGACCGGTCAGGCCCGATGGGGTCGAGCAGGCGGAGAGGTCGGTGTTGGGGAAGGTGATGGTCTGGGTCACCTCGGCGCCGGCGAGAGTTCCGGAGGTGATCGGTCCGGTGGAGGTGCCGACTTTGGTGCCGTTCACGTTCGAGAAGCTGTTGGTGTACTCCCAGGTACTGGTCGTTCCGTTGTTCCAGTGCAGGGTCTCGGTGCCGGAGCCGCCCGCGAACAGGCTCGTGCAGGACTGGGTCGCCGTCCCGGAGAAGGGGGCGACGAAGGAGGTGAGCTGCGGATGGGTGAGGCTCACGCACAGGTTCGCGGTGTCCTGGCCGCTGACCGACACGGTCTGTTCGGTATTGGTCAGCCCGGGTGAGAAGGCGACCGTGGTGCTGCCGACACAGGTGACCAGGGCGGGCGACGCGCTCGCCGCCACGGGGGCGGCGGGAGCGGCGACCACCATGGCGAGCGCGAGGGCCGGAACACCGGCGACCGCCGGGATCCTCTTCGTCATGGCAAGGGCTCCGTTGCATGCTCGGGGACAGGACGGTTGCGGCCTGCTCGGTGGCTGCCCTCCGCACAGGAGACCTACGCGGTACACCCACAGGGATTCCCCTGAACGGACGACCCGCGCCGGCAGCGGCCGCACCCGTGAGGCGCGGCCCGGAAGGGAGTGGCGCGGGGCCGGGCGGTGCTGCTCGACTGTCAGGTGGGAATGCCGGCCCGGTTCAGGACATTCGCCATCTCGTTCCCGGGGAGCGCCGGGTTGGCACCCGCGCTGGAGGCCAGTTCGGGGACGTGGAGTGCCTCGCGGAGTCGGTGGAGTGGCAGGCGCGGGTCGCCGGCGGCCGCCTGGCGCGTCCAGACCGCGGGGTCATGGCTGAGCCGTTCGATCAGCGCGGGTGCGGCCGCCGGGTCCCGGACGGCAAGTCGGCGGTAGTTCCCGTCCGGGTGGTCCGCGTAGCGGGCGGCAAGGCCTTCACGGGGAAAGCGGGGGTGCGTCTCCGCCATCCAGGCGGAGAACGTTCCACCGAGGCGGGCGTACACGCGCATAAGGACCTCCTCCGGGGTGTCGGCGTGGTGCACACCCAGGAGGTTCTCGACCATGGGGTCCTCGGTATGTGCCAGCACGCGTACGAGGTCGGGCGGCAGGTGGGGGCTCTGGGCGGCGGTGCGCCGGAGCAGCGGATGGGCCGAGCCCGCGGCCCGTCGCAGCACCTCGGGGTCGGCGAACCCGTCCCGTACCCACTCGACGTCTCCCCTGGCGAAGTCCTCGACCGTGAAGTCGATCGCCATACGCCGCGTTTCGCTCAGTTCCGGTCTGAGGGAGACCGCGTGCCGTACGGTCTCGTCAGGGTCGACGGCGAGCCGCTCCACGAGGTCGGCGGGCAGCGAGGGATTCTCGGCGAGAGCCGCCAGGTGCATCCGCTCGGCAACGCACCGCCCGGCGACGGCACGGGACAGGAGTCCCCGGCGCAGCGCCTCGGCCGCGGACTCCGGGTCTCGGATCAGCCCGGCGGTGATGTGTGCGTCCTGCCGGCACTCCCACAGCGCGGCGGCCCGCCGCACCTCGGGGTCGGGGTCGGCCGACAGAGCCGCCCGCTCGCCCGATGCCAGGATCTCCCACACACGCACCGCACGCCGACGCGCGGCCGGATCGCGGTGGGCAGCCAGTGAGGCCACGAACGGCGGCGGCAGGTGACGCGATTCGAGCAGGGCCGTCCGCACGGAGGGGTCGGGGTCGTCGAGCAGTCGGGCGCACACGGCGTCCGGGAGCGGTGCGACCTTGGTGCGCGGACCGTACGACTCGGGTCCGCGAGCGAGAGCGGCCCGCACCTTCGGGGACGGGTCGTCCGCGAGCCGGGCCCGCTGGGCAGGCTCCGCGGCGCTCATGGCGAACTCGATCCGGGCGTTCGGGTTCGGGTGGGCCAGGATCACCGCGACGGCCGGTTCGGGGAGCCCGGCACGCCGGAGGGCGTTACGGGGCGGGCCGTGACCGCCGCCGTCGGAAGCCAGCAAGCGCAGCAGCCACGGTGTCGGCAGCGCCGGATTGCGGCAGACTCCGTCCAGCGCGGACGCATGGAACCCCACCATGATCTCCAACCCGTGTCGCTGCCGAATGGTCAACGACCATAGTTCCCCGCACTGTCGAGGCGGGTTCGGGTCCCAGAAGCCCGGACGCCTTTCCGCGGCAGACGCTGCGAGCCGGGCCGTCCGCCTCATCCGGCGGGCCGATCCCGTCACAGGCGGCCCGCCCGTAAACGGCCCGTCGCCGTGGCCACTGGGCCGGAAAGGGCCGGGCACACGCGGCTCAGGGGTAAGGACCGACCCCCATGAGCGCGGCCGCCAATGCGGAGCGTCAGGGCAGATGGGGGTGCGATGTGCCCGTCGTGTCCCGGTCGTCGCACACCACGAGCAGCAGCGCGGCACGCTCCGTACCCAGGGAAGCGAACTTGTGCGGTGTGGTGGCCTTGAAGTAGGCGGAGTCACCGGGGCCGAGCGTGATGGTTCGTGCGGGGAAATGGAGTTCGGCCCGGCCTTCGTGGACGAAGACGAACTCCTCGCCCGGATGGTCCCGGAACGGCGCCGGGGCGGCGTCGTGCGGCGGATGGAGCATGAACGGTGTCATCCGCTTGGTGCCGGCCCGGAGCGCGATGCCTTCGTAGCGCGACCCCGTTCCCTCGCCCGAGGTCAGCGGCTGTCGCTCGCCGGCCCGGGTGACGGTGACGTCCGCGAGCTCCTCCGCGTCGGTGAACAGGGTGTCCAGCGGGACGTCCAGAGCCTTGGCGAGTGAGGCGCCGACGGCGATCGACGGGATGCTCCGGCCTCGTTCGACCTTGGACAGATAGCTCTTGGTGACACCGGAACGCTCGGCGAGCGCTTCCAGCGTCATCAGCCGCTCCTTGCGCAGCTGCCGCACCCGATTGATCACTGGCCTCGTCCGCCCCTTCCTCCGGCTTGCCCCGCGGCCGGAGATCCGGCGGGACGGGATCTCCAGTATGTGCCCCGCCTCGGGCCTCCGGCAGAAGGGGCCGCCCCCTTCCCCGCATGACACCTTGTGTCCTATAGTCAACATCGTTTCCTGAAAGTGTCGCCACGAGCGGCACACCACGAGCGACGGGCCGGCCCGTGCCGGCCCCGGGATCGGAGCGGAACATGGCAGAGACACTGCACGAACCGAAGGACGTCCTCGTCGACCGCGCCAGGCGCCAGATGGACGGCCTCTTCGGGTCCTCGAAACTGACCACCCGCCAGAAAGTGGCCCTGACCTGTCGTATCGCCTACGACGGCGGACACGACTCCGGGCTCGCCGGCCAGATCAGCGCCCGCGGCGAGCTGCCCGGCACCTACTACACCCAGCGGCTCGGGCTCGGCTTCGACGAGATCACCGAGGAGAACCTGCTGCTGGTGGACGAGGATCTGAACGTCCTCGAAGGGGAGGGCATGGCCAACCCCGCGAACCGCTTCCACTCCTGGATCTACCGGGCCCGCGAAGACGTCAACTGCATCGTCCACACACACCCGTTGCACACCGCCGCACTGTCCATGCTGGAAGTCCCCCTGGTGATCTCCCAGATGGACACCACCCCCCTCTACGACGACTGCGCCTTCCTCAAGGAGTGGCCCGGTATCCCGGTGGGCAACGAGGAGGGCGAGATCATCTCCGCCGCCCTCGGCGACAAACGCGCCATCCTCCTCGCCCACCACGGCCAGCTCGTCACCGGCGCAAGTGTCGAGGAGGCGTGCAACCTCGCCGTCCTCATCGAACGTGCCGCCCGTCTCCAGCTCCTCGCCATGGCGGCGGGCACCGTCCGGCCGCTGCCGCACGACCTCGCCCGCGAGGCACACGACTGGACCTCCACCGACCGCCGCAGCCAGGCCAACTTCGCCTACTACGCGCGCAAGGCTCTGCGCAACCACCCCGACTGCCTCACGAGCGCCGCGGAGATCCGATGACCACACCACCGCTGCAGGGCATCATCGCGTACCCCGTCACTCCCTTCGACCCGGCCACCGGCGCCCTCGACCTGCCGGCGCTGCGGCGGCTGACCGGAGAGCTGGTCGACGCGGGGAGTCATGCCGTCGCCCCGCTCGGCAGCACCGGAGAGAGCGCATATCTCCGCGAGGCCGAGTGGGACGCCGTCTGCGAGACGACGCTCCAGGCCGTCGCCGGACGGGTACCCACCCTGGTCGGCATCTCGCACTGGAGTACGGAGGGCGCCGTCCGCCGGGCCAGGGCGGCGGCCCGCCACGGAGCCACCGCGCTCATGGTGCTCCCGCAGGTGTACTGGCAGCTCACCGAGGCCGAACTGGAGAAGCACTTCGCCACGGTCGCCGCGGCGACCGATCTGCCGGTCATGCTCTACAACAACCCGGGGACCAGCGGAGTGGATCTCACCCCGGACCGGGTGGTCGCGCTCGCCCGCCGCATTCCCACCCTCACCATGGTCAAGGAGAGCTCCGGCGATATCGCCCGCTTCCGCGCCATCCGTGAGCTGTCGGACGGCACGCTGTCCGTCTACAACGGCAGCAACCCCGTCGCTCTGGACGCCTTCCGCTCCGGTGCCGCGGGCTGGTGCACCGCCGCCCCCTGTCTCGTCCCCCGGGCCTGCCTCGACCTCTATGACGCGGCCGTACGCGGGGACGACGAGCGCGCGGACGCCGTGCTCGCCGAGCTGCTGCCCTTCCTGACGTTCATCGTCAAGCAGGGGCTGCCGCGGGCCGTCAAGGCCGGGCTGGAGATCTGTGACCGGCCGGTCGGCCCGCCCAGGCCGCCGTTGCTCCCCCTCCCGGAGGCGGAGAGGGAACAGCTGCGGAAGCTGCTGGCACTGCTCGGTTCCCGGACGGTACCCGGGCCGGCGTCACCGGTCGGCCCGGCCTGACGCCGTACGGGAGGCGCAGACGTCCCGGGTCCGCCCCCGGGTCCGGCCCCCGAAGGGGCGGGACGGCCGCGGGGCGGGCCCGGTCGGGGGCGGGGGCGGGCCCGGTCGGGCGCTTCGGTAAGCGGCCGTGCACGCGGTGTCGCGGACCGTATGGCAGGAGTCAGATGCGCGAGTTGCGCAGCGACTGCCACACGGCACCGGTCAGGGCCCGCGTGGACCGTACGACCGACAGATGCTCGTGCTCGCGGTACAGGGCCCAGTTGTACTGGACGAGCGACAGCTTGTTGGAGGACAGCGAGCCCGCCTGCTGCGCCCGGTAGACCGCCAGGGGCTCGGCCAGGCCCCGGGCGTCGGCGCCGTCCCGCATGATCGACAGCCAGAGGGCGTAGTCCTGGCGCTTGCGCATCTCCGGCATCAGCCTCGTGCCCAGGACGGTGCGGTCGTACATGGCCGTCAGGGCGCCGATGTAGTCCCGGCGCAGCATCGCGCGGTAGTCCACGTGTGCCCGGGCCCGGATGACCCGGCCGTTCGGGACCCAGTCGGTGCTCTCACCGTCGTGGTCGGCGTCCATCTTGAAGTACGAGGTGAAGGTGAGCGGCGCATCGCCTTCGGCGGCGAAGGCGAGCTGCTTCTCGGTCTTCTCGGGCAGCCACATGTCGTCGGAGTCGAGGAAGGCGATGTAGTCCCCGCGGGCCCGCTGGATCGCGAGGTTGCGGGCCCGGCCCGCACCGCCCTGTTCGGGTGCCGTCTCCGGCAGCACGCGCTCGTCCCGCTCGGCGAACTCGCGGAGCAGGTCCATGGAGCCGTCGGTGGACCGGTCGTCGGTGACCAGCAGTTCCAGGTCGCTGTGGGTCTGGGTGAGGACCGACCGGACGGCTGCCCCGAGGGTGGCTGCCGAGTTGTACACCGGCATCACTACCGACACCAAGGGCACAGTTCTTCTCCTTGTCAGATCAGGAAGGACGGTCCATCCAAGCACGCAATCGAGCAGGGGGCCGCCACGCAGGTCATGATCGTCGCCTCCGTGCGGGTGGGGGTGCGGTCGGGTGGACCGCCGGCCGGGGGTGTGTCAGGCGGGCAGGGCCATCAGCAGCAGGGGCCGGGTGGTGGGCTGCGGTGACCCTCCGGCGGGTTCGACGGTGAGTCCGAGGCCGGTGGCTCCGGAGGGTCGGGCGTCGAGGAGGACGGTGCCGTCCCGGTCGATGAACCCGGCCGGGCGCATGGTGCCCCGGTGGTCCAGCCAGAGCTGGTAGGTGGTGCCCCGGGCGGGTGCGGGCAGGCCGGTGGCGGTGAAGACGGCCCTGTTCTCGGCGGCGGAGGTGATGACCGTGGTGAGGGCGCCGTCGCGGGTCCGGCCGTGGGCGGTCCGGGCATCGGGCGCGGCCAGGACGGTGGTGATGCCGTCGAGGCGCTGCCGGCTCTCGTTCGCCCGCTGCCGGTGCTCCTCGCCCGACCGGTACTGCCAGGCGGCGATTCCGGCGAACGACGCCGCCGCGGCGAGGCTTGCGGCCAGCGCGAGGGGCACGGCGGTGCGCCGCCATGTCCCGGGGCGCGTTCTCGGCGTGTTCAGGTGCGGTGGCTGCTGGCGTACGCCGTCGATGGCCGTCAAGGTCCGCTGTTTCATCGCCGGGGGCGGTGGCTGGGAGGCCGCGGCGGCCAGGCGGGCCGCGGTGGCCTCGAACTCCAGAACGTCCTGGCGGCACGGTTCGCACTGGCCCAGATGGTGGGCAAAGGCTTCGCGGTCGGTGCCTTCGAGGGCGTTGAGCGCGTGTGCGGCGGCAAGGGTGTGGATGTCGGTCCCGGGCTGTTTCATGTGGTCACCCCCATGCAGTCGCGGAGCCGGATGAGGCCGTCGCGCATGCGTGTCTTGATGGTGGGCAGTGGTGTGCGGAGGGTTTCGGCGACTTCGCGGTAGGTCAGTCCCCGGTAGTAGGCGAGGGTGACGGCCTGGTTCTGGAGTTCGGTCAGACCCCGCAGGCAGCGCCGGACCTGTTCGCTCTCCAGCCGGGTTTCGACCTGTTCGGCGGTCTCGTCGAAGGCGGTCCGGTGCTCGCGGGCCGCCTGGGCCTGTTCGCGGTCGGCGGCGGCCTGGGCGGAGCGGACCCGGTCCACCGCGCGGCGGTGGGCGATGGTCGCCGCCCAGGTGGTGACGCTGCCCATGTCGGGCCGGTAGCGGGCGGCCCGGCGCCATAGGTCGATCATGACTTCCTGGGCGACCTCTTCGGACTGGGCCCGGTCGCGCAGGACCTTGACGACGATTCCGAAGACCAGCGGCGCCAGGGCGTCGTAGAGGGCGGAGAACGCCTCCTTGTCCCCTTGGGCGACCTGCTGCATGAGCGCGGGCAGGTCGCCCCGGCCCACGGGTTCCGTGGTGCGGGAAGGGAGCGGCCGGTTCACCGGACGGGCTCCGGCCGCGCCGCCCGGGCGAAGGCGGGGCCGGTGCGGGCCGCCCGGGAGCGGGATGTCGATGGCATGAAGTTCCTTGTCGCTGGCAGAAGGCCTGGCAGGGGGCGAGGGCGGCCACCGTGGTGCGGGGCCTCCTGATGCATCTTCGTAGCGGACCGGTGTGCGGATGGGCGGGCATCCCGCTCGCGCGCGAATAGGCGGGAAAACCCGCTCGCCCGCCACAGCCGGCGTCAACACCGGGCCCCGTGGCGGGCCGGGATTCATCAGAAGGAACGACGGACCCATCCGGCGGAGCGAGGTCTGCGAATAGCGGGCGTGGAGCAAGCCCGAAGCCAGTCGCACCCCGTCCATCAGGAGAGCTTGAACATGAACCGTACGCGTGCCAGCCGTATCTCGACCGCCGTCGCCGCAGCCGTGCTGCTGCCCTTCGCCCTGGTCGCCTGCTCCGACTCCGGCTCGGACACCAAGGCCGAGGCGCCCCCGGCGGCCGAGAAGACGACCGAGGCCGACAAGGCACCGGCCGGTGATCCCATGACGGACGGACAGCCGTTCGGCCCGGCCTGTGCCGGGGTGCCGAAGGAGGGCGCGGGCTCCTTCGACGGAATGGCCAAGGACCCGGTCGCCACCGCGGCTTCCAACAACCCGGCCCTGTCCACCCTGGTCGCCGCGGTCAAGCAGGCCGGGCTGGTGGACACCCTCAACAACGCCCAGGGCATCACCGTGTTCGCTCCGACGAACGACGCCTTCGCGAAGATCCCGAAGGCCGACCTCGACAAGGTCCTCGCCGACAAGAAGATGCTGACCAACATCCTCACGTACCACGTGGTCGGCCGGAACGTGACGCCCGGGGAGCTGACGAACGGGTCGTTCCCGACTCTCCAGAAGGGCATGGTCACCACCAGCGGATCCGGCCGGTCGTTCAAGGTCAACGGCTCCGCCGAGGTCGTCTGCGGCGATGTCCGGACCTCCAACGCCACCGTCTACATCGTCGACACCGTGCTGATGCCCCAGTAGCCGTACCCGCCCGTGCCCGCGACGGCCGGTGGCCCGCTGCCCCTCTTCTCCTTCCGGAGGGGCCGGTCACCGGCCGTCCGGCGTGTGCCGCCCACGGCCCGGAGGGTACGGCAGGCCCGGCGTTTCGCCGGTCGTGCCCCCGCCGCGGGGGGGGGGGGCGGGGGC
>NZ_JBSFNQ010000037.1:0-76243 GCF_053981115.1 Streptomyces sp. NPDC003691
CACTGCACCGGAAGACCGACCCGGGGCCCGAGTTCGACGCGCAGGTCAGGGCGCACCGAGTCGGGCCGGGGCGCGCCGCACGGTCAGTCGTGCCAGGGGCCCGTGATCGCGAACGTCGTGCCGGGGCGGTAGCAGTTGACGTACATGGTCTCGCCGTCGGGGGAGAACACCACACCCGCGAACTCGCCCCACTCGGGCAGCTCCGGGGTGCCGATGTTCTGGCGGTTGCGGGCCATCTCGTAGATCTCGCCGCGCCGCGAAACGCCGTACACGTGCTGTGCGCCCTTGCCGTCCTCGCAGAGCATCAGATTGCCGCCGGGGGCGAGACAGATGTTGTCCGGGGACTCGCCGGGGGTGTCGATCCCGGTCTCCGGACCGAAGATCACCACAAGGGTCACCCGGCGGCGGTCCGGCTCGTACTTCCAGACCTGGCCGAAGTGGTCGCTCGCCGCGCCCTGGCGCGTGCGGCCGTAGCTGGAGACGAAGTACACCGACCGTCCGCCCCACCAGGCGCCCTCCAGCTTCTGGGCGCGGGTGATGCCCTTGGGGCCGTAGTCCTGGGCGCGTACGGAGGTCTGTACCGCCTGGCTGTCGGGCACCGGCACCCATTCGACGCCGCCGAACGAGGTCCCCGGCACGGTGACCGCCGCGAGGTCGGCCACGCCCGGGACCCGCATGGCCTCCAGCTCCCCGCCCGCCCGCAGCGAACCCCGGCCGCCGAGGGGGCGTTCGGGAAGGAAGCGGTAGAAGAGGCCGAAGGGATTGCGGGCGTCCTCGGTCTCGTAGACGATCCCGGTCCGCGGGTCGACCGCGACCGCCTCGTGGTCGAAGCGGCCCATCGCGGTCAGCGGTACGGCTCCGGATCGGTACGGGTCCGCGCCGTCGACCTCGAAGACGAAGCCGTGGTCCTTGGTGTAGCCGTTGGTCCCGGCCCGGCTCTCGTCCTCCTCGCAGGTCAGCCAGGTGCCCCAGGGGGTGGGTCCGCCCGCGCAGTTCACCGCGGTACCGGCGATCGCGACCCGCTCCGAGCGCACGTCGCCGTCGGCGTCCAGCTCCAGCACGGTACAGCCGCCGGTGGCGGCGGGGTCGTACGTCAGGCCGGGCACGGCGGGGACGGGCAGCGGGTCGGTGGGGTCGTTCTCGTGGTTGCGGACGAGATGGGTCCGGCCGCGGCGGCCGCGGAACGCGGCCATGCCGTCGTGGTTGCCGGGGACGAGACCCTCGCCGGAGCGCAGCGGCTCGCCCTCCCGGGAGAGCACGCGGTAGCGGAATCCCTCCGGCAGGTCGAGCAGACCGGCCGGGTCGGGGACGAGCGGACCGTAGCCGCCGCGGCCGTGGGCAGCGGCCGTACCGGCGAAGAGTTCGGAGAGGGTTCCGGCGAAAGCGATGGAGGCGCCCAGCGCTCCGGTGCGGGCGAGGACACTGCGACGGGTGGTTTCCGGCATGGGGCAACTCCCTGTGGGGACAGAGAAATGACAGGCGGAACAACGCGAAACAACACTGAACAAAAGGGAACGTCGGGCGGAGAGCGGTGCGGGGGAAGGTGCTGGAGTGACGGGGGCCACAAAAAAGTGACCCGCACGTGTGTAGCACGCACCTGGTGGGCGCGTGAACCGTGCGGGTCACTGGGAAAGCTGTGTCGTCTGAAACTGGACGTACCCCGGAGGATCTTCGGCCGATTCCTCCGGCCGGGGTGTCGGACCCGTCAGACCAGTTCGGCGGTGAGCGTGATGGTCGTGCCGGTCAGGGCCTGGCTGACCGGGCAGTTCTTCTTGGCGCCCTCGGCCGCCTCGGCGAAGGTCTCGGCGTCGATGCCGGGGACCTCGCCGCGGACCGTCAGGTGGATGCCGGTGATGCCCTCACCCGGCTGGAAGGTGACGTCCGCCTTGGTCTCCAGACGGGTGGGCGGGTTGCCCGCGCCCGCCAGGCCGTGCGAGAGCGCCATCGAGAAGCAGCTCGAATGGGCCGCCGCGATCAGCTCCTCCGGGCTGGTCTTGCCGTTGGCCTGCTCGGCGCGGGACGGCCAGGAGACCGGCTGGGTGCCGATGCCGGACGAGTCGAAGGTGACATTGCCCGAGCCCTGGAGCAGATTGCCTTCCCAGACCGTGTGCGCCGTGCGAGTCGTGGCCATGCTGTGGAATCCCTTCTGATGGAACGCTGTTTGCGCCTCGAACCTACTGGTCGGGGCCCGGTTGCGGGAAACCGGATACCCGCCGCCGGGCGGGTTCCGGCCCGCCCGGGGCGGCCCGCGGCCCGCTCAGGCGCCGTCGAGGCCCTTGGCGTCCCGGGCCAGCGCGGTCAGCCGGGAGATCGCCCGGTAGTACTTCTTGCGGTAGCCGCCGCGCAGCATGTCCTCGCCGAACAGCTGGTCGAAGGGGACGCCGGAGGCGACCACCGGGATCTCGGCGTCGTACAGCCGGTCGGCGAGCACCACCAGACGCAGCGCCGTCGACTGGTCCGGCACCGGCTCCACCCCGGTCAGACAGACCACCTGCACACCTTCGATCAGCGCACCGTAGCGGCTGGGGTGCACCTGGGAGAGGTGCCCGAGGAGATGGGGGAAGTGGTCCAGGGAGGCGCCGAACGCGGTCCGCGCGGTCTTGGCGACGACCTCGTCGGCGTACGGCGGCGGTGCCTCGGGCAGCCCGCGGTGGCGGTAGTCCTCGCCGTCGATCCGCAGCGGCCGGAAATGCGCCGACAGACCCTGGATCTCACGGAGGAAGTCGGCGGCGGCGAACCGGCCCTCGCCGAGCTTTCCGGGCAGGGTGTTGGAGGTGGCGGCCAGCGAGACACCGGCGTCGACCAGCTTCGACAGCAGCGACGACACCAGGACCGTATCGCCCGGGTCGTCCAGCTCGAACTCGTCGATGCAGAGCAGTTTGTAGCCGCCCAGGACCCGGACCGTCTCCTGGAAGCCGAGCGCGCCGACCAGATTGGTCAGCTCGACGAAGGTCCCGAAGGCCTTCTGGTGGGAGGGGACGGGTGCGGCGTGCCAGACGGACGCCAGCAGATGGGTCTTGCCGACGCCGTAGCCGCCGTCGAGATAGACGCCGCGCGGCCCGGTGGGCGCGGCGGGCTTCCGGGAGAACCAGCGCCGGGGTCCGGCTGCGGCCCCGCCGCCGATCCCCGCGGCGAAGGCGGCCAGCGCGGTGACCGCCTCGGCCTGGCTGGGGTGGTTCGGATCCGGGATGTACGTGTCGAACCGGACCGCCTCGAAACGCCACGGCGGCTCCAGCTCGTCCACCAGCCTCTCGACGGAGAGCTGCGGCCGGTGCTCGCTGAGCGAACGGGGCGGGCCGGGTTCTATGGGGCTGCTGGTGGCACTGGTCGACACAGTTCCCCACTGTAAGGGCCGTGCGAGACTGCATGACATGCGACGCCTGCTCCCTGTGACCGATCAGACACCCGAGACCCCCGGCTCTCCGAGCGGCGACCGGGAGTGGTCGCTGGAGGAGCTGGCGGAGCTGTACGCCTACCCCGGAGCCGCCTCCTCCGGGCCGGTCGCGGAGGCCGCCCGCCCGGGCGGCTGGCTGCGCGGGAACATGGTTTCGTCGCTGGACGGCGCGGCCCAGCACGGGGGCGCCTCGCAGCCGCTGTCCTGCGCGGCCGATATGCGGATCTTCGGGGTGCTGCGCGGACTGAGCGATGTGGTGATCGCCGGTGCCGAGACGGTCCGCAAGGAGGGCTACCGCCCGGCGAAGGCCCGGGATGCCTTCGCGGCCCGCCGGGCGGCCGCCGGGCAGGCACCCGCTCCCGCGATCGCGGTGGTCAGCGCCTCGCTGGAGCTGGACCTGGCGGCGCCGCTGTTCACCGAGCCCCTGGTGCCCACCCTGATCCTGACGGGGGCCGGGGCGCCCGCTGACCGGGTCCGGGCGGCCCGCCGGGCGGGTGCGGACGTCGTGGTGGCGGGGGAGGGCCCCGGGGTGGACCCGGCGGCGGCCGTGGCCGCGCTGGCGGACCGCGGGCTGACCCGTCAGCTCACCGAGGGCGGCCCGAGGCTGCTGGGCCGTTTCGTGGCCGCCGGGGTGCTGGACGAACTCTGTCTGACGGTGGCGCCCCTGCTCACGTCGGGGGACGCGGAACGGATCACCAACGGCCCCGGGGTGGCGGTACCGGAACGGTTCGCACTGGTGTCCGTACTGGAAGAGGCGGGCTTCCTTTTCACCCGATACCGTCGCATCTGACAATCAGCGGAATTTCCCGTTCCGGTTAGCTCCGGCTGGGCAGACTTACTCCCACAGACCCCGTGCGGTCACGGGGAAGGATGGTTTCCGCAGAAGGGCTCCTGAACGTGTTCACAAGCGTACTGATGATCGAGAAGCCCCTGACGTCCGCCGATGTGGATTTTGTGACTACCCTCCACGGGGACGAGGGTGTCTCGTTCGTCGTGCTGATGCAGCCGCGCGGCGCCCAGGCGGACGTGCTGCTGCGGGCCATCGACGATGTGGCCCTCGGTGAGCTGAAGGACGCCGTCCGCGAGGGGGAGGAACCCGGGGGCAAGGACGCGCTCGGCCCCGCCGGGCTGGCCCTGGAGCACTCCCTGCGGGCCCTGCGCTCGGCCGGATCCGAGGCGGTGGGGCAGGTCGTCGAGAAGCATCCGCTCGACCTGCTGAAGACCGTCGTCGAGGACTCCAACGCCGACGAGGTCATCGTGCTGACCGAGCCGCACTACGTGGAGGAGTTCTTCCACCGGGACTGGGCCTCCCGGGCGCGCCACAAGGTCGGCGTCCCGGTGCTCAAGCTCTTCGCCCACAGCGAATAGGGTGGGGGCCCGGCCGGAAGAGCGACCTGCCGGGCGACCCACCAGGAAGGCAGAACACGCATGGCATCCGCCATCCCCACCGCCATGGAACGGCCCCACTTTGTCGGCATCGGCGGCGCCGGGATGTCCGGCATCGCGAAGATCCTCGCCGGCCGCGGTGCGAAGGTGGCGGGCAGCGACGCCAAGGAGTCGCCCACGGCGGATGCCCTGCGGGCCCTCGGGGCCACCGTCCACATCGGCCACGAGGCCGGACATCTGGCCTCCGACGCCAGCTGCGTCGTCGTCTCCAGCGCCATCCGCGCCGACAATCCGGAGCTGCTGCGCGCCGCCGAGCTGGCCGTGCCCGTGGTCCACCGCTCCGACGCGCTGGCGTCCCTGATGGACGGGCTGCGCCCGATCGCGGTGGCCGGGACCCACGGCAAGACCACCACCACCTCCATGTTGGCCGTCGCCCTCACCGAGCTGGGGCTCGACCCGTCCTACGCCATCGGCGGCGATCTGGCGGGCCCCGGCACCAACGCCCGGTACGGCGAGGGCGACATCTTCGTCGCCGAGGCCGACGAGAGCGACCGCAGCTTCCACAAGTACGCCCCCGAGGTCGCGATCGTCCTCAATGTGGAACTGGACCACCACGCCAACTACGCCTCCCTGGACGAGATCCACGAGTCCTTCGAGACCTTTGCCGGGCGGATCGTCCCGGGCGGCACCCTGGTGGTCTTCGCCGACCAGGACGGCGCCGTCGAGCTGGCCCGGCGGGTCCGCGGCCGGGACGGCCTGAACGTGGTGACGTACGGCGAGTCCCCGGCCGCGGACGTCCGGGTGCTCCGGATCGTGCCCTCCGGGCTGACCAGCGAGGTCACCGTCCTTCTCGACGGCGCCGAGCTGACCTTCACGGTCTCCGTGCCCGGCCGCCACTACGCGCTCAACGCGGTCGCCGCGCTCGCCGCGGGCGCCGCCCTCGGTATCCCGGCCGACGGCCTGGCCGGGGCCCTGCGCGCCTACACCGGAGTGGGGCGCCGGCTCCAGCTCAAGGGCGAGGAGGCCGGGGTGCGGGTCGTCGACTCGTACGCCCACCACCCGACCGAGATGACCGCCGATCTGGAGGCGATGCGGGGCGCGGCCGCGGACGCCCGGCTCTTCGTCGTCTTCCAGCCGCATCTGTTCTCCCGCACCCGGGAGCTGGGCAAGGAGATGGGCGAGGCGCTGGCCCTCGCCGACGCCTCGGTGGTGCTGGACATCTACCCGGCGCGCGAGGACCCGATCCCCGGCATCACCAGCGCCCTGATCGTGGACGCGGCCCGGGCGGCGGGCGCCGACACCACCCCCGTCCACGACCGCGGGACCGTGGCCGCTGCCGTCGCGGGAATGACCCGGCCCGGTGATCTCGTTCTCACCATGGGCGCCGGGGACGTCACGGACCTCGGTCCGGTGATCCTGGACCGGCTCGCGGCCCGGACCCCGGCCCCCTGAGGCAGTCGACCCGAGGAGCGGTTCCCATGGCGTACGAGATCGACAAGCCGGACGAGCAGTGGCGCGCCGAGCTGAACCCGGCGGAGTACCAGGTGCTCCGGCAGGCCGGCACCGAACCGGCGTTCACCGGTGAGTACACGGACACCACCACCGAAGGCGTCTACTCCTGCCGGGCGTGCGGGGCGGAGCTGTTCCGCTCCGACACCAAGTTCTCCTCGCACTGCGGCTGGCCGTCCTTCTACGACCCCAAGGACTCCGACGCGGTCGAGCTGATCGAGGACCGTTCCCACGGCATGGTCCGCACCGAGGTCCGGTGCGCCCGCTGCGGCTCCCATCTCGGACATGTGTTCGAAGGGGAGGGGTATTCGACCCCGACGGACCAGCGGTACTGCATCAACTCGATCTCCCTGAATCTGACCCCGGACACCGCACAGGGCTGAGCGGCCGGAGATGACCGCGACACCGCCGCGCGGCGCCCCCCGCTCCGTACTGCCCGCCCCGCTCGCCGAGCGGGCCCGGGGGCTGGCCCGGGACGGTCGGCGGCGGGTGCTCGGCATCGCCGGGGCACCCGGCGCCGGGAAGTCCACCCTCGCCGCGGCGCTCGCCGCCGCGCTCGGGCCCGGGGCGGCCGTCGTCGTCCCCATGGACGGGTTCCATCTCGCCGGGGCCGAGCTGGAGCGGCTCGGCCGGGCCCGCCGCAAGGGCGCTCCCGACACCTTCGACGCCCATGGATACCTCGCCCTGCTCGGCAGGCTGCGCACCCCGGAGCCCGGGGTCACCGTCTACGCGCCCGCCTTCGACCGGGCCCTGGAGGAGCCGGTCGCCGGGGCCGTGCCGGTCCCGCCCGAGGTACCGCTGGTCATCACCGAGGGCAACTACCTGCTGCACGACGAAGGCCCCTGGGCCCGGGTCCGGCCCCTGCTGGACGAGGTCTGGTACGCCGAGCCCGACCCCGCCGACCGGGTGCGCCGCCTGGTCGCCCGGCATATCGCCTTCGGCCGGGCGCCCGAGGAGGCCCGGCGCTGGGTCGACCGGTCCGACGAGGCCAACGCCCGGCTGGTGGCCCGCGGCCGCGACCGCGCCGACCTCGTCGTCCTCCCCTACTGACGCCCCCACGGACGCCCCACGGACGTCCGTACCGACGTCCGTACCGGCACCCGCCCGGGACCGGCGCCCCCGGCGGCTACCCGTGCGTACGGATGCGTTGAACGGATCTTTGCCGATCCGGGCGGGCCGGGTCGGTAGTCTCGAACCGATGCGGGCCGGTCGAGTGGGAGGCGGTTGACGTGGGCTTGTTCCGGCGCGGGCCGAGGCGAGACAGCAGCGAAGCGCCCCGCGATGCCAAGTTTCTCTATCTCTCCGCCGACGAGGGCGCCCGCTTCCGCGCCCAGGTGCGGGAGGCGTTCGCCGAACGGGGCCTGGAGGTGACGGTCTACGCAGATGTCGTCGTCGACAGTTCCGGACGCCAGTTCGGCCTGGTCAACCTGGCCGCCGTACTCCACAACGACGACCGCGGGCCGCGCTCCTGGCCCGAACTGGTCCGCCGCCACGTCGGCATGGTGCTCCGGACCATGGACGCGCCCTCCGCGCTCGACACCCTCTCCACCGAACAGATCCGCTCCCAGCTCTACCCCCGGGTGCTCAGCGCCGACGGCTTCGACCGGGAGAACTTCGGCTACGCCCGCGCGCTGGCGTCCGGGCTCTACGAGGTCCTCGCCCTCGACCTCCCCGAGAGCGTCATGATGCTCACCGACGAGGCCCTCGAACCCCTCGGCCGCCTGCCCTACCTGCGCGAGCAGGCCCTCTACAATCTGCGCGGCCTTCCCCTGGAGGCCCATGAGACCGTCAAGGGCGACAACGGTCTCCGCTTCGAGGTCGTCGCCGGGGACTCCTTCTACACCGCCAGCCGGGTGCTGACCCTGGAGAGCGTCGTACGGGAGGTGACCGGCGGCACCATGACGCCCGACGGCGCCCTGGTCGCCTTCCCCTTCCGGCACCGGCTCGCCTTCCATGTCATCCGGGACGCCGGGCTGATCCCCGCGCTCAACGCCATGACGTCCTTCGCCGCTTCCGGCTACGCGGACACCCCGGGCGCGATCTCCCCGTACCTCTACTGGTGGCGCCACGGCACCCTCACCCAGCTCAGCGACCACGACCGGGACGGCGACCGGGCTTTCGGCGCCGGCCCCGACGGCGGCCGCGGTGACGGGACCGGCAACGGCAGCGGTGACGGGCTGCGGATCGTGGTCGGCGAGGAGTTCCAGGAGCTGCTGGAACGGCTCGTCGGCGACTGCGACGACACCGACTGAAGACCGGACCGCCCACGGGACCGGCCGTCCCACGGGACCGGCCGTCCGGCGGCCCGGCGCTGCCGTCCGCCCGGGCCACCGGCCACGGACGGTTTACGGCGCCAGGACCACCGCGCAGGACTCCGGGCCCAGCACCAGCTCCCCGGCCGCGTCCGGGCCGGGGGACGGGTCCCAGGACGCCAGCACCCGGGCGCCCGAGCCGACCGGGAAACCCGCGGGGGAGCGCCCCAGGTTGTACAGGATCCGCAGCTCCCCCCGCCGGACCACGAACCGGTCCGGGCGGCCGTCCCCGCCGTCCGTCCCGCCGCCCGCGCTGACGTCCGTCCCGTGCTCCGCACCGCCGCCCGTACCACCGGCCGTCCCGCCGCTCGTACCGCCGGGGGAGTCGTACGACACGTCCACCGTCGCCGGGTCCGGATCCGTGAGGTCCGGCCGGGCGTGCCGCAGCGCGATCAGCTCGCGGTGCCAGGCCAGCAGCCGGGCGTGCGGTTCCCGGGTCCGTTCGGAGCGGTCGAGGACGGAGCGGTCCCGGGTCGCCGGGTCCTGCGGATCGGGGACCTCGCCGGCGGACCAGCCGTGGGCCGCGAACTCCCCCCGCCGCCCCTCCCGCACCCGCCGGGCGGTCTCCGGGTCGGTGTGATCGGTGAAGTACTGCCAGGGCGTGCCCGCCCCCCACTCCTCGCCCATGAACAGCATCGGGGTGAACGGCCCGGTCAGCACCAGGGCCGCGGCACAGGCCAGCAGCCCGGGGGAGAGCAGCGCGGAGAGCCGGTCCCCGGCCGCCCGGTTGCCGATCTGGTCATGGGACTGGGCGAAGCCCACGAACCGGTGGACGGGGGTGACCGCCGGGTCCACCGGACGTCCGTGGGTCCGGCCGCGGAAGGAGGAGTACGTGCCGTCGTGGAACCACACCCGGGTCAGGGAGCGGGCGAGCGCGGCCCGCGGATCGGCCGCGAAGTCGGCGTAGTAGCCCTGGGACTCGCCCGTCAGCAGGGTGTGCAGACCGTGGTGGAAGTCGTCGTTCCACTGGGCGTGCAGCCCCAGGCCGCCCGCGGCGCGCGGAGTGGTGGTCCGCGGGTCGTTCCGGTCGGACTCCGCGATCAGGAAGAGCGGCCGTCCGAGTTCGCTCCCGAGCCGGTCCACGGCCGCGGAAAGCTCCTCCAGGAAGGTGAGGGCCCGGTCGTCGGCGAGCGCGTGCACGGCGTCCAGCCGCAGCCCGTCGATCCGGAACTCCCGCAGCCATCTCAGCGCGCTGCCCAGCAGATACTCCCGCACCTCGTCCGAGCCGGGCCCGTCCAGATTGACCGCGGGCCCCCAGGGGGTGCGGTGGGCGTCCGTCAGATACGGGCCGTAGGCGGGCAGATGGTTCCCGGAGGGGCCGAGGTGGTTGTGGACGACGTCCAGGACGACGCCGAGACCGTGCCCGTGGGCCGCGTCCACGAAGCGCTTCAGCGCCGCCGGCCCGCCGTACGGTTCATGGACCGCCCACGGCGCCACCCCGTCGTACCCCCAGTTGTGCACCCCGGGGAACGGGCAGAGCGGCAGCAGTTCCACCTGGGTGATGCCCAGCTCCGCCAGGTCCCCGAGATGGGCGGTGGCGGCGTCGAGGGTGCCCTCGGGGGTCCAGGTCCCGATGTGCAGCTCGTACAGCACCGCGCCGCGCAGACCCCGCTCCGGCGGCTCGTGCCGCCAGACGTGGGTGTCCGGGAGGAAGACCGCGCTCGGCCCGTCCGGCCCGTCGGGCAGCCTGCGGGAGCGCGGGTCGGGCAGCGGGGGGCCGCCGTCCAGGGCGAAGGCGTAGCGGGTGCCGTCGACCGCCGGGGCCTCCGCGGCCCACCAGCCGGGGCGGTCCGGGTCCGGCGCCATGGGCACATCGGTGTCACCCGTTCCGCCCGCATTCCCGCCCCCGTCGCCCTGACCATCGCCCCGGCCGTCGAGCAGCAGGACGACCCGGTCGCGCGCGAAGGGCGCCCACACCTCGAACCGCACCGGGCACCCTCCTCGTCCGACGGCCGTCCGTCCGGTCCGTCCGGTCCATCCTGGCAAGGGGCCGTGCGGGGCGCGCGCGTACCGGAGCGGACGGGGGTACGCCGTCACCGGCGCACCCCCGCCGCCGGGCCCGGTCTCCCGGGCTCAGCGCTCCGCGGTCAGTCCCCCGGGATCAGGTCGACGCGCTCCTGGAGCACCGGGAAGCCCGCCCGGGCGAAGTGCTTGGCCATCGGGACGTTCGGCTGGTCGGTGGCGCCCAGCACGGATTCGGCGCCGTACGCCACGAGGTCGTGCAGGCACTCCACCAGCAGGTCGTACGCGTAACCGTGGCCGCGGGCATCGGGGAGCACCCCGATATAGCCCACCGCGGGTCCGGCCGGGACATGGACGGGGATCTGGAGGCCCACCCGCTCGCCCTCCGGTGTGTACGCCAGCCGCCACCACTCGCGCGGCGAGGGCGCCCAGTGGAAGAAGTCCAGCTCCTCACGGGCCGCCTGGTCGAGGCCGCCCTGTTCGATCGCGCGCAGGGCGTGCGCGTCGAGGGTGACGGAGTGGACGCGCCGCAGGACGTCCAGGATCACCTCGTCGTCGGGCTCCGGGCGGAACACCAGCCGCCCGGGACGCTCCGGCAGACCGTTCTCCGTGGTCCAGCGGTAGCGGTAGCGCTCCACGAGCACCCGCATCCCGGCCGCCTCGGCGGCCCGGATCCGGGCCTCGCCCGCTGCCCTGAGCACGGGGTCCTCGCGCCAGCCGGGCGGCAGCAGCAGGTCGTAGCCGACGGAGTACGGCGCGCTGCGGAGCAGTTCGGCGCCCGCCTCCTCCTCGCCGTCGGCGAAGTCGAACCAGTTGACATTGACGGGGGAGGTGTCGGCGGCGGCGCCCCACCAGGCGGCCCGGGCGACGACCCGGCCGTCGCGCAGGGCGACCCGCTGCCACTCGGGGCGGTGGGTGACATCGGACAGGGAGCTGCCGAAGCCCAGCGGGTCGGGCAGGGTGTGGAAGAGATGGGCGTCGCTCTCGGAGAGCGCGCGGATGACCAGCTCGGTCATAAGAGGGATTCCTCCGGAAGAAATGCGGAACGATGGTCCGCGCTCCCGGGAATCAGTCGTTGAACGCCCGATAGACAGGGAGGGAGCGCGGGGTGTGGATGAACTGCACGGCACTCGCCTCCTTCCGTTCGGTCTGCGGCGTCGTGATCACAATAACCGGACGCGGCGGGAGGCGTCCAGGACTTTCCGCGGGCCGGTCCGCGGGCGGCCGGGGCGCGGCGCGGGCGCCCGGCTCGCCGCGGCCCCGGCCCCGGAAGGCCCCGCGGAACCCGAACCGCCCACCGGGCCGGTACGGAAACCCGGTACTGAAACACCGTCATGGCCGTTGTGGCGAAGCTGTGCCGGAACGGTTGCTTCCATGCAGGTGGGAGCGGTGCGGCGAAGGTCAACACCGGCCGTTTTCTGGACACCCCGCCGGTGCCGGGCCGACAATCGGGGGGTGACCTCCTCCCTGCCGACCCCGCCCCGGGGGCTCTCCGGGCTTCCGGTTCCGCTGCGGCCGTCCGACGCCGAGCGGGACCGGGTGGTGGATGTGCTCCGGGAGGGGGCCGCCGTGGGCAGGCTCTCCCATGACACGTTCCTGCGCCGGATGGAGCTGGCGCTCGCCGCCCGCAGCCCGGAGGAGCTGGCGGCCCTCACCGCCGATCTCCGCTCCGGCGAGCCGGGGCTGCCGGGGAAGGTGGTCCGCTCCGTCGGCGGGGTGTCCGCTTTCCTGGTCAGGCTGCGCCGGGCGTGGACGGCGGAGCAGCTGCCGCCGCTGCTGCTGCCGGAGCCCGGCCCCTATCCCCTGCGGATAGGCCGGGACCCGGGCAACGGACTGCGGCTGACGCACGAGAGCGTCTCCCGGGCCCATGCCGAGCTGAGCCTGCGCGGCACCGAGTGGATGCTGCGCGACCTCGGGTCGATGAACGGGACGACGGTGAACGGCCGTCGGGTGACGGGCGCGGTGCCCGTACGCGACGGGGACGCGGTGTCCTTCGGCCGGATCGCCTTCCGGCTCACCGGGCGCTGACGGCCCCGCCGCCCGCCGGGACCGTCCGCCGCCGCACGCTCCGCGGCCCGGCCCCGCCGCCGGTCCACCGGCCCCGTACCGCCTCGTGCACGTCCCGGCCGGTTCACCGGGCCCGGCCCCGTACCGCCTTACGCATGTCCCGGCCGTTCCGGCAGGCGCGGCCCCGGCCCGCCCCACGGCCCGCCCCGCCTCACGACCCCGCCGCCCCGCCGTCCTGCGCGCCGCCGCCGTCCCCCGCGCGGACCAGCAGGGCGACCGGCCCGTCCAGGAACAGCTCCGCCGCCGCCACCCGGCGGCCGCCGGCCACCTCCCGCCCGGAGAGCACGTCCCGCCACACCCCGTCCGGCACCGCCACCGCCGTCTCCCGCCAGCCGCCGCCCTCCGCCAGCCGCAGGGAGAGCCGGGTGACGGCCGCGATCACCTCGCCGGTACGGCAGTACGCCACGCAGTGCTCCGCCGCCGGACCCGAGACCGCCAGCGGCTCGTACGTCCCCGAGGGGCCGAACACCCCGGGCCGCTCCCGCCGCAGGGTCAGCGCGGCCCGGGTCAGCGCCGTCTTCGGACCGGCGGGGCCCTCCTCGAAGGGGGCCCGGTTGTCCGGGTCCACCAGCGCCCGGTAGTCGCGCTCGGTGCCCTGGTAGAGGTCCGGCACCCCCGGCATGGTGAGCTGGAGCAGTACCGAACCCAGCACGTCCGCCCGGACATACGGCTCCAGTTCACGGGCGAACGACGCCACCGAGTACAGCGGCGGCCCGGCCGGGCCCGTGGCGGTGAACTCCGCCAGGGCCCGTTCGTACGCCTCGTCCGGCTCCGCCCAGCCCGTGTGCAGCCCCGCCTCCCGCGCCCCCTTCAGCAGGGCCGCCCGCAGCCGCTCCTCATAGGGGAAGCCGAAGCCGAGCGCCGTCTGCCAGGCCGCCCAGGCGAGCTGCGGATCGGGTGCCCGGCCGCCGGGCCGGTCCGCCGCCTCCGCCGTGACCCGCTCCAGAAAGGCGGACCAGCGCTCCGGGCACTGCGACAGCACGGTGATCCCGGCCCGTACATCGGCGCTCCGCTTGGTGTCGTGCGTGGTCAGCACGGTCCCGGTGGCGGGCCGGTCCCGGGCGGTCCGGGCGGCGTACGCGTGGAACTCACCGGGGCTCACCGCCGGGCGGGCCGGATCCCCGCCGACCTCGTTCGCGCTCAGCAGCGGGGTCCAGCGGTAGTACGCGGTGTCCTCCACCGACTTGGCCCGTACCGCCGCCGCGGTCTGCGCGAACCGGGCCCGGAACGCCTCGTGGTCCGGGCCGCCGCCCGCCCGGCCCAGCGCCAGGTCCCGTACCGCGTCCACCGCCGTGGCCTCGTCCGCCGAGGTGAAGGCGGCCTTCGCGGCCACCGCGGCGGCCGGGGCCGGCACCTCGTCGCCGCCGGTCCGGTACGGCCGGTAGACCGGCAGCCGGACCAGCAGCTCCCGGATCGCGCGGGCCAGCGCCCACGGCGCGTGGTCCCGCAGCACGGGGTCGCCGGCACAGGCCCGCTCCGCCAGCCGGGTCAGCGCGGAGATCTCCGCCGCCAGCTCGTGCCCGGCCATCCGGTACGCGGCCCGGAGCCGGGTCGGCTCCCAGCGGCCGCCCCGGTCCGCGGGCAGTCCGGTGAACTCGCGGTACCGGACGGCCAGCTCCGCCGCGCCCGCCGGATCGGTGAAGAGCCCGTCGATACGGTGCAGCGCGTCGTAGCCGGTGGTCCCGGCGACCGGCCAGGACGCCGGCAGCCGCTCGTCCCCGGTGAGGATCTTCTCCACCACCGTCCAGCAGGCCCCGCCGGTCGCCTCCGCCAGCCTGCGCAGATACGCCTCCGGATCGGCGAGGCCGTCCGGATGGTCCACCCGCAGCCCCTCGACGACCCCGTCCCGCACCAGCTCCAGCAGCTTGGCATGGGTGGCGTCGAAGACCTCCGGGTCCTCCACCCGGACCCCGATCAGCTCGGCGACGGTGAAGAAGCGCCGGTGGTTCAGCTCGGTACGGGCCAGCTTCCACCAGCCCAGCCGGTACCACTGGGCGTCCAGTACGGACACCGGGACCGGGCCGGCCGGCGGCCCGTCGGGCGCGGTGCCCGGGCGGAGCGGGAACCGGTGCTCCCCGTACGCGACCGCGTTCCCGGCCGTGCCCCCGGCGTCCCCCGTGAACCGCAGCCGCTCCCGCTCGTCCCCGAACCGCCCGGCCAGCACGGGCAGCAGCAGTCTGCCGCCGCCCGCCTCCCAGTCGATGTCGAACCAGCGGGCGTACGGCGACTCCGGCCCCAGCCGCAGCACGTCCCACAGGGCCGGGCTGTGCCGCGGCACCAGCGCCATATGGTTCGGCACGATGTCCACGACCAGGCCCATCCCGTGCTCCCGGGCCGCTCCGGCCAGCGCCCGCAGCCCCTCCTCGCCGCCCAGCTCGCCGCGGACCCGGGTGGGGTCGGTGACGTCGTAGCCGTGGGTGGAGCCGGGGACCGCCTCCAGCACCGGTGAGAGGTGCAGATGGGAGACCCCCAGCCCGGCGAGGTAGGGCAGGACGGCGGCGGCCCGGGCGAACGGGAACGCGGGCTGGAGCTGGAGCCGGTAGGTGGCGGTGGGGACGGACACGGGCGTCGGGGTCATACCGGCGTACGTACCCGCCCGCCCGCGCGGTGCGGCCCGTGCCGCGTCCGTACGGGTGACCCCGCGCCCCGGCCGGGCCCCGCGCGGGTCCGGTCCCGGACCGGTCAGGCGGGGCGGCGCAGCACCGCCAGGCTGCGGTTGAGCCGGCGCAGCCCGCTGCCCGCCGCCACCCGCTGTCCGCCGCCCGGCGGCACACCCTCCGGGCGCGCGGTGTCCACGACGACCCGCCAGCCCTTGCCGTGCCGCGCCGGAACGGTGAAGAGGAGGTCCCGGGGGCTCGCGTTGAACATCAGCAGGAACGAGTCGTCGCGGATCCGTTCGCCCCGCGCACCCGGCTCCGAGATCGCGTCCCCGTTGAGGAACACCGACAGCGCGCCCGGCCGGGCCGCCTGCCAGTCCCGCTGGGTCATCGCCTCGCCCTCCGGGGTGAACCAGGCGATGTCCGTCAGCGCCCCGGCCGGGCCGTCCGTCCCGCCGTCGCCGTTCACCGGCTGCCCCCGGAAGAACCGGCGGCGGCGGAAGACCGGATGGTCGCGGCGGAGCCACACCATCGTCCGGACGAACTCCAGCAGCGACTGCTCCCCGGGCACCCCGGTCTCGCCCGGCTTCGGCCAGCGCACCCACGACAGCTCGTTGTCCTGGCAGTAGGCGTTGTTGTTGCCGTCCTGGGTGCGGGCGAACTCGTCGCCGTGGCTCAGCATCGGCACCCCCTGCGAGAGCATCAGGGTGGCAGCGAAGTTCCGCATCTGACGGGCCCGCAGCTCCAGCACCGCGGGATCGTCGCTCGCGCCCTCGGCCCCGCAGTTCCAGGACCGGTTGTGGCTCTCGCCGTCCCGGTTCCCCTCTCCGTTGGCCTCGTTGTGCTTGGTGTCGTACGAGACCAGGTCGCGCAGGGTGAAACCGTCGTGGCAGGTCACGAAGTTGATGGAAGCCAGCGGGCGGCGCCCGTCGCACTGGTAGAGATCGGAGGAGCCGGTCAGCCGGGACGCGAACTCGGGCAGGGTCTTCGGCTCCCCGCGCCACAGGTCCCGGACCGTGTCCCGGTACTTGCCGTTCCACTCGGTCCACAGCGGCGGGAAGTTCCCCACCTGGTAGCCGCCCTCGCCCACGTCCCACGGCTCGGCGATCAGCTTCACCTGGCTGACCACCGGATCCTGCTGCACCAGGTCGAAGAAGGACGACAGCCGGTCCACCTCGTGGAACTGGCGGGCCAGGGTCGCGGCCAGATCGAAGCGGAAGCCGTCGACGTGCATCTCCGTCACCCAGTACCGCAGCGAGTCCATGATCAGCTGAAGGACGTGCGGGGAGCGCATCAGCAGCGAGTTCCCGGTGCCGGTGGTGTCCGTGTAGTGCCGCCGGTCCTCCGCGAGCCGGTAGTAGGAGGCATTGTCCAGACCCCGGAAGGAGAGGGTCGGGCCCAGATGGTTCCCCTCCGCCGTGTGGTTGTAGACCACATCGAGGATGACCTCGATGCCGGCCCGGTGCAGCGCCCGTACCGCGTGCTTGAACTCCAGTACCTGCTCGCCCCGCTCGCCCCAGGAGGCATAGGCGTTGTGCGGGGCGAAGAAGCCGACCGTGTTGTAGCCCCAGTAGTTGCGCAGCCCCGCGTCCACCAGCCGGTGGTCCTGGACGAACTGGTGGACCGGCATCAGCTCCAGGGTGGTGACGCCCAGCTCGGTGAGGTGCGAGATCACCGCCGGATGGGCCAGCCCCGCATAGGTGCCGCGCAGCTCCGGCGGCAGCTCCGGATGGAGCATCGTCAGGCCCTTCACATGGGCCTCGTAGATCACCGTCCGGTGGTACTCCGTCCGGGGGGACCGGTCGTCCCCCCAGTCGAAGTAAGGATTCACCACGACGGACGCCATCGTGTGCCCGGCCGAGTCCAGGTCGTTGCGCGAGTCCGGACGGCCGAAGTGGTAGCCGTAGACCGGCTCGCCCCAGGTCACGGAGCCGCTCAGGGCCCGTGCACAGGGGTCGATCAGCAGCTTCGACGCATTGCACCGGTGCCCGCGCTCCGGTTCGTAGGGGCCGTGCACCCGGAAGCCGTACCGCTGTCCCGGCATCACGCCCGGCAGATACGCGTGCCGGACAAAGGCGTCCGCCTCGCGCAGCTCGACCCGCTCCTCCGAGCCGTCGTCGTGCAGCAGACACAGCTCGATACGCCGCGCCGCCTCGGAGAACACCGCGAAATTCGTGCCGGCGCCGTCGAAGGTGGCGCCCAGGGGATACGCCCGTCCCGGCCAGACCTGCATACGGAACTCCGCCCCTTCCGGTCCGGGCGGGTGGGGGACGGGGCCCGGATCCCGTCCGAACGTACCGTGAGCGCCCCCGGTGCGCCCCCGGACGCACGCGGCGTCAACGGCGCGTTCCGACACTCACCCGAACGGCGTAAACCGGGCCTGGTCCGTTCGGTGTTCGCGCCGCGTCCGGAACCCGGCGCCGCTCCCCACCGGGCCCGTACGGGCAGCGGCCGCCCCGGAACCGCGGTCCGCCCGCTATGAATCCGCTCACTCCGGCCTGTAATGGCCGGAATAACACCCCTGGCCCCGGCGGAAGTTGAAAAGCCGGCCCGGCGATCCGGCTGCACCTCCTCACGCTTGCGGAGTAGTCTGCGGTGATCTTTGGTGGGGGACGGGAAGGGGACGCCGGTGAGCTCGGGAGGGCTGGAGCTACCCCCCGGTGACAGCGGTCACGAGGGGGATCCCGCCGACGTCCCGCCGGGGGCGGTGTCCCTCGCCAGACCGCTGGAGATCGGGGCGGAACTCGACTGGGACGCCGAGTCCTGGGCCGAGGTGCGCACCCGCGCCCAGCGCGCGGGGCGCGCGTACATCTGGCTGAACCTCGTCGAACAGCGGCTGCGCGCCGTCGTCGCCGCGGTCCTGCGGCCCGTGTACGAGCCCGTGCACGGCGACGACTGGGTGGTCGCGGCGGCCGGCCCGGCAGGTCAGGAGTGGGTCCAGCGGGCGGTCGCGGTACGCGAGGTCTCCCGCCGCAAGGGCTATCTCCTGGACCCCGCCGACGACAATGTGCTGTCCTTCCTGACGCTGCCCCAGCTCCGCGAGCTGATGGTCCAGCACTGGCCCTGCTTCGAGCCGTACCTCGACGACCGGCGGGACGTCGAACTCGCCCTCGACGAACTGGAAGTCACCCGGAACGTCGTCTCGCGCAACCGGGCCCTCAACGAAGCCGTGCTCGCCCAGGCGGAGCGCGCCTCCGCGCGGCTGCTGGAGATGCTCGGCAGCGGCACCGGCGGCCGGTCCGCCGACCGGCTGCCCGTCGACGCCGTCGAGGACCTGGTCGGCGACCGCTACGCCGATGTGGTCTCCGTCCACCCCGACCGGGTCCGCCTCCAGCGCCAGCTGCCCGCCGAGGACCTGTTCGGCGGGGCCCGCCGTCTCGACGCCATCGGCATCGGGCTGAACCTCCTGGTCCAGAACTTCTCCGGCCGCCGCCTGGTACGGCTCGCCGAGGGCGGGGCCCGGGTCCGGCTGCTCTTCCTCAACCCGGCGAGCAGCGCCGTCAAACGGCGCGAACGGGAACTCGGCCTCAGAAAGGGCGAGCTGAGCCGGACCGTGGAGATGAACATCCTCCATATGCGGCGGGTCCGCTCCCTGCTCCGCGACCCCGGCGCCTTCGAGATCCAGGTCTTCGACGAGACCCCGCGCTTCACCGCCTACCTCGTCGACGGCGACGGCCCCGACGGCATCGCCGTCGTCCAGACCTATCTGCGCACCGCCCGGGGCATGGAGGCACCGGTCCTGGTGCTGCGCGGCGCCCGGCGCTCCTACGTCCGGGCCGGCCAGCACGGCGACCCCGGCGATCCCGGGCTCTTCCAGACCTATCGCGAGGAGTTCGAGTCGGTGTGGGCCGACTCCCGTCCGGTCTCCTGAGCCCGGGCCCTCCGGGCAGTACGGCCCGACGGCCACGCCGGGCGCTCCGGGCACCCCGGGCTCCGCGGTGCCCGTCGCGGGAGTGCCGGTCCCAGGAGTGTCAGTGGCACATGACAGGGTGAGAAGCATCCGGGGGAGCAGCACCACCAAGGAGGGGGTCCACCATGGCCTGGCACACCGAAGAACTCGTCGGCTTCGATCTGGAGACGACGGGCACCGAGCCCTGGGAGGCGCGGATCGTCACCGCCGCCGTCGTCCGTACCGGGCCCGGGGGTGCCGCCTCCCGCCGGGTCTGGCTCGCCGACCCCGGCATCCGGATCCCCGAGCAGGCGTCCGCGATCCACGGCATCACCACCGAGCGCGCCGCCGCCGAGGGCCGTCCCGCCCGTGAGGTCGCCGACGAGGTCGCCGCGGAGCTGTGCGGGGCCTGGGAGCGGGGGGTGCCGGTCGTGGCGTACAACGCCTCCTTCGATCTCACGCTCCTCGGCGCCGAGCTGGCCCGCCACGGGCTGCCGTCACTCGCCGACCGGCTCGGCGGGCGGACCCCCGGCCCGGTCGTCGACCCGCTGACGATCGACCGTGCCGCCGACCGCTACCGCAAGGGGAAGCGCACGCTGGAGGCGGTCAGCGCGGAGTACGGTGTTGCGCTCGCCGAAGCGCACGACGCCACCGCGGACGCCGAGGCGGCGGTCGCGGTCGCGCGTGCGCTGGGCGAACGGCATCCGTCGGTGGCCGGGCTGACGCCCGGAGAGCTGCACGAGCAGCAGATCCGCTGGTACGCCTCCTGGGCCAGAGACTTCGAGTCCTTCCTGCGGCGCAAGGGCGATGCCTCGGCCACGGTCGACGCGGCCTGGCCGTTCCGCGAACCGGCCGTCGCCGCCCGCTGAGACCACCCACCGGGGCCGCGGGACCGGGGGAGCGGCCGGACCTGCCCGGTGTACGGCCGCCCGTCATCAGGGCGCGCCCGGACGCCGCGCGGCGCCGTTCGCCCGGGGCGAGGGTCCACGGCGTCCGGCGTGCCGCCAGGCGGGGTCCGGCACTCCGTACCGTCCGCCTGGGGCGCGGGCGCACGACCTCCGGCCCCGTGCCGGTGCTGCTGCGCGCCGGGCGCCGTGCGCCTCCGGGGACGGTTCAGGCCGCGCCCGCCGCCGTCAGTGCCGCGACCGGCAGTAGCAGGATCCACTGCGGCAGCCGCAGCAGTGGCCTCGGCCACCCGGCCGACAGGGTGATGACCAGGAAGACGGCCGTGTACGCGGCGAAGTGCGCGGCCGTGAACCAGGCCACCGCGCGGGCCGCCGCCGAATCGTCCGCCAGGGCGATCCAGAACAAGGCGGCCGCGGAGAGCACCAGGTCGGCACTGACCATGTGCCAGACGGCGTGCAGGGCACGCCGGGGCTCGTCGGGCATCCCGGAGGAGAGCAGCGGGCGCACCACGTCCCGGTGCCCGGCGGCGATATGTATCGCGGCGGTGCCCGCGGCGACGGCGCCGGCCGTGAGGAACCATCCGTTCACCGCAGCTCGACCCCCTTGGCGACGATGGTGGCCAGCCGTGCGGCCAGTTCCCGGTCCGGCTCCTGCCCGACCAGCCCGAGATGGAAGAACACGGCTCCCGCGAGGGTGTCCAGGACCAGATCCACAGGGGTGTCGCCGGCGATCTCCCCGCGTGCCGCGGCACGTTCGAAGACGATCGACAGCCGCTCTTTCGACGGGGCGAGGAAGTCGCCGCGGATCCGCTCCTTCAGTACCGGATCGGCGGCGAAGTCGGCGAGCAGCCCCGGCAGCGCGGCCGCGGCGGCGGGCGCGCGGAACTCGCCGACCAGACCGTGCAGCAGGGCGGTGAGGTCCCCGGCCAGGGTTCCGGTGTCGGGGGCCGGGGCCTGGTCGGTGGTGGTGAAGACGGCCTCGTAGACCAGCTCCGGCTTGCCCCGCCACCGGCGGTAGACCGTGTCCTTGCCGACACCGGCGCGGGCGGCCACCGCGCCGACGGACATCCCGGCATAGCCGGTCTCGACGAGCAGTTCGGTGGTCGCGCCGATGATCGCCTCGTGCGACCGGGGGTCCCTGGGGCGTCCTCGTGAGGACGGGGAGAGGCTCATGCCATTTATAATACGGGTCGACCCGTATGGTAATCAAGGGAGTCGGTACCCGGGCACCGTACGGAGTGCTTTCAGAACGTGCGGCGTACCTCTCGGAAGGAGTGCCGGCGCATCAGAAGGGGTGCCAGCGCACCTCGGGACGGCCGTCCCGGAGGGAGTCCACGCGGCGGGTGAACTCCGCCCGTGCCTTCGGATTCGCCGGGGCGTGCTGCGCCACCCACGCACAGCTCGCCGTCTCCCGGGCCCCGCGCAGCACCGCGCAGCCGTCCCACTCCCGGACGTCCCACCCGTAGGCGGAGGTGAACTCGTCGTACGCCGCGGGCGGCAGCCCGTACCGGTCCCGGGAGAGGGCCATCACCACGAGGTCGTGCTCCCGGAGATCCGCCGAGACGGTCTCCAGGTCGACCAGGACGGGACCGTCCGGGCCGATATGGACATTGCGCGGCAGGGCGTCGCCGTGGATCGGGCCCGGCGGCAGATGCGGCGTCAGCTCTGCCGCCGCCGCGGCGAATCCGTCGCGCCGCTCCCGCAGATACGCCGCGTCCGCCGGGTCGATCGCATCGCCCGCGAGCCGCAGCCACCGTTCGACACCGCCCAGCAGTTCACGGGGCGGCAGTACCAGACCGGCGGGCGGCGTCAGGGCGTGGATCCGCCGCAGCAGGGCCGCCAGATCCGCCGGGCCGGCGGGGCGTACCGCGTCCGGGAGGCGGTGCCAGACCGTGACGGGATGCCCGTCGACGAGCCGCGCGGCGGACTCGGCGGGACGTACCGCGGGCACCCCGGCCCCCGCCAGCCACGCGCCGACGGCGACCTCGTGCTCCGCCCGGGCCAGCAGCTCCGCCGTCCGGCCGATCTTGACGACCAGGCCGTCCACCGCGAAGACCGCGTTCTCCCCGAGGGAGAGCAGCTCCCCTGCCGGCATACCCGCCGCCGCGAGGACGTCCCGTGCCTGTGTCGCGTCCACCGTCGTGTCCGCCGCCTTTCCGTACTCACCCGTGCGAACACGCCAAAGTGTCGCATCCGCGGCAGGCGTCCTTGACGGCCCCCCGGCCGCTCAGGACCATGGCCAGGGCCAGCGAGAGTGAGGGCGGTCACACCGCCGAACCGCTTCCCGGAGGCGAAGGAGCCGCATCGGTGACGGACGCGACGACGGTTCCGCGGCCCCGCAGACTGCTCGACCACGGCGCCTGGTTCCTCGTGCTGCCCGCCCTGCTCCCGATCCTGGTGCTCAGCGTCGGCCCGCTGCTCTACGGAGTGGGGCTGGCTTTCACCGACGCCCAGGCGGGCCGTACCGAACCCACCGAGTGGATCGGCGCCCTGAACTTCCGCGATCTGCGGCAGGACACCCTGTTCTGGGAGTCCTTCGGCATCGGACTGGTGTGGGCCGTCGGAGTGACCGTCCCCCAGTTCCTCCTGGCCCTCGGGCTGGCACTGCTGCTCACCCAGAAGCTGCGGCTGCGCTGGCTGGCCAGATCGCTGGCGATCATCCCCTGGGCGATGCCGGAGGTCGTGGTCGGCATCATGTGGCGGCTCGTCTACAGCCCGGACGCCGGGATCCTCAACGAGACCATCCGGGACTTCGGGCTGGGCGACGGCCGCGACTGGCTGACCGGTCTGGGCACCGCGCTGCCCGCGGTGATCGTGGTCGGCATCTGGGCGGGTCTGCCCCAGACCACGGTCGCCCTGCTCGCGGGCCTCCAGAACACCCCGCGCGAACTCCACGAGGCGGCGGCCCTCGACGGCGCGGGGGCCTGGCGCCGGTTCCTGACCGTCACCTGGCCCGCCCTCAGACC
This sequence comes from Streptomyces sp. NPDC003691, assembly GCF_053981115.1. Lineage (NCBI taxonomy): Bacteria > Bacillati > Actinomycetota > Actinomycetes > Kitasatosporales > Streptomycetaceae > Streptomyces > Streptomyces sp. NPDC003691. Next base: position 22,988 of record NZ_JBSFNQ010000037.1, read on the forward strand.
CGTCGCCCTGGCGATCACCGCGCTCAATCTCATCTGGAACTTCAACGCCTTCGCCCTGGTGTGGGTGCTCACGGCCGGCGGCCCCGGCGGCCGGACCCGGCTGCCCACCCTCTTCGCCTACGAGGAGGCGTTCCGCTACGGCCAGTTCGGCTATGCCGCGGCGATGGGCTGCGTCATGGTCGCGGTGATCTCGGTGGTGCTGGCCGTGTTCCTGGTGGGCAGGCTCCGAGGAGGGGACGAGAAGTGACCCGTACCGCCCCGGCGAAGCCGCCGCGGACCCGTGATCCGTGCCGGACCCGTGATCCGCGCCGGACCCTGGGCCGCGCCGGCCAGTACCTCGCCCTCGCCGCGTATCTCCTCTTCCTCGCCCTGCCGTTCCTGTGGCTGCTGTCCACGGCCGTGAAGCCCGCGAAGGAGCTGGGGTCCCTCCACCCCACCTGGATCCCCGACGAACCGACCCTGGCCAACTTCCGCCAGGCGTTCGACGAGCACCCGCTGCTGCGGGCCGCCGGGAACAGCCTGCTGGTCGCGCTGGCGGCGGCGGCGATCGCCGTACTGATCGCCACCCCGGCCGCCTATCTCATCGCCCGTACCCGGGGCAGACCGGCCACGCTGGCGACGGGCTGGGTCGTGGTCAGCCAGGCCTTCCCCTTCGTCCTGCTGATCATCCCGCTCTTCCTGGTGCTGAAGAACCTGCGGATGATCAACACCCTCTGGGGGCTGATCCTGGTGTACGTGGTCTGGGCGCTGCCCTTCGCGCTCTGGATGCTCGCCGGATACGTCCGGGCCGTACCGCGCGAACTGGAGGAGGCGGCCGCCGTCGACGGCGCGGGGCGGCTGCGGACCCTGGTGTCGGTGACCGCGCCGCTGCTGGCGCCCGGGATCGCGGTCACCGCGATGTTCGCGTTCATCATCGCCTGGAACGAGTTCTTCTTCGCCCTGGTGCTGCTCAAATCGCCGGAGAAACAGACCCTGCCGGTGGTGCTGACGCACTTCCTCGGCGCGGAGGGCGCGGCGGACCTCGGCCCGCTCGCCGCGGCCGCCTTCCTCGCCACCCTGCCGTCGCTGGTGATCTTCGCGCTGATCCAGCGGCGGATCACCGGGGGAGTCCTCGCGGGGGCGGTGAAGTGATGGGCCGGTCCCGTATGCCCGTCCCCGCCGCCCGGTCCTCCCGTACGTCCACGGCCCGCAGGCGGCTGCCCGCCGCCGTGGCCGCACTGGCGCTGCTGCTGACCCTGTCGGCCGCCTGCTCCCCGGGCGGCGCGGACTCCGCGGACGGCGAGGTCAGACTCCGCTTCCTCTCCCTCGCCTGGCAGCAGGAGTCCGTCGAGGCCAACAGGGAACTGGTGGCCGAGTGGAACGCGGCCAACCCGGGCATACGGGTCGAGTACGTCCAGGGCAGCTGGAACAGCGTCCACGACCAGCTGCTGACCTCCTTCGAGGGCGGCGAGGCCCCCGACGTCGTCCACAACGCCTCCGACGACCTCGCCGACTTCGCCTACGGCGGCTATCTCGCGGATCTGCGCCCCCTGCTCCCGGCCCGGCTGACCGCCGACATCCCGCGAGCGAGCTGGGAGACCACCACCTTCGGCGAGGGCGTGTACGGCGTGCCCTTCCTCCAGGAGCCGAAGGTGCTGATCGCCAACCGGAAGATCCTGGCGGCCTCGGGCATCAGGCCGCCGACCGCCGAACGGCCCTGGACCTGGGAGGAGTTCCGGGAGGTCGCGCGGGAGCTGACCCGCTCGATGGGGAAGGGGCGGTACGCCGTCGCCTGGCCGCTCAGGGAGCCCGTCGCCACCACCCTCAACCTCGGTCTCTCGGCGGGCGGCAGACTCTTCCACCGGGAGTCCGGCGGCAAGGTCCGGATCCGCTTCGGCGACGGCGACGCCCTGGTGCCGGACGTCATCCGCGACCAGGTCAACGAGGACCGTACGGCGTCCCGGACCATCCTCGGCTCCGGCGGCTCCGACGCCCTGCCCGGACTCTTCGGCGGCAAGTACGCGATGGTCCCGCTCGGCTTCTCCTACCGCCAGCAGATCGCCCAGCAGGCGCCCGACGGCTTCGAGTGGACGGTCCTGCCGATGCCGGTCGGCCCCGGCGGCGCGGTCCAGGGCGTCAGTCCGCAGACCCTCTCCGTCGCCGAGGACAGCCCGCACCGGCGGGAGGCAGCCGCGTTCATCGACTTCATGCTCCGCCCAGCGAACATGGTCCGGCTCGCCAAGGGCGACTGGATGCTCCCCACGGGCACCGCGGCCCTCGCCGACCCGGCGCTGCGCGCCGAGAAGGACGGCTGGGGGGTGGGCACGGCCCTCGCCCGGGGACTGCGCCCGGCCCCCGCGCAGTCCGTACGCGGCTATCCGGAGTGGAAGGACAAGGTGGCCACGCCCGCGTACCAGGAGTACTACAGCGGGGCGATCGGCGAACGCGAACTGAAGCGCCGTCTGGAACGCGACGGGAACCTGGTGCTGGCGCGCTACCAGCGGTAGGCCCCGGGCCCGGGGTGCTGCCCCGGGGCCCCTCGTATCTCTGGGGCCCCGGAGACAGGCCACGGACGGCCCGCGGGAGACGAGTGCCGTCTTCTGCCCGCGGGCCGTCCGTGGTTGCTCGCGCGGTTCCCCGTGCCCCTGGGCGCTACACCCGGGCCGGCTCCCTGCGCTCGTCGCCCGCCTCGGGTGCCGCGCCCCGCGGCTCCGTCTCCTGCGGCTCGTCGTGGGTCAGGTCCGGGAGCCACCGCAGCCAGCGCGGGAAGTACCAGTTGTGCTCGCCGAGGAGGGCCATCACCGCCGGGAGGAGCACTCCGCGGATCACGGTCGCGTCGATCAGGACCGCCGCCGCCAGGCCCACGCCCATCTGCTTCATGGACTGCATGGACAGGGTGCCGAAGATCGCGAACACGGCGACCATGATGACGGCGGCGCTGGTGACGACGCCCGCCGTGGTGACCACCCCGTGGGTGATCGCCTCGGGCGTGCTCCGGCCGCGGACCTTCGCCTCCCGGATCCGGGAGACCACGAAGACGTGGTAGTCCATCGACAGGCCGAACAGGATCACGAAGAGGAAGAGCGGCAGCCAGGCGACGACCGCGCCCACCCCTTCGGCGCCCACCAGGGAGGCGCCCCAGCCGTGCTGGAAGACCGCTGTGAGGATGCCGTAGGCGGCCGCCACGGAGAGCAGGTTCAGCAGTACGGAGGTGATCGCGATGGTCACCGACCGGAACGACAGCAGCATCAGCACGAAGGCGAAGACCACGACGAAGCCGAAGACCGGGGCCACCGCACCGGTGATCTGGTCGGTGAAGTCCTTCGACCCGGCGACCTGGCCGGTGATCGGTGCCTCGACGCCGGAGAGGGAGCCGAAGGCCGCGGGCCTGACCTTGTCACGGAGCAGGTCCAGGCTCTTCTCGGCCTGCTCCTGGTCGGAACCGCCGACCAGCGGGACCGAGATGAAGGCGACGTTCTCGTCGGCGTGCACGGTGACCTCGACCGGCCCGCGGGAGGCGCCGGAGGAGACCGCCTGCTTGGTGAAGGCGTCGATCGCGGACTTCACCGGGGCCCCGTCGATATCGGGGGCGCGGACCACCACCGCCGCCGGTTCCGCACCGCCCGGGAACGCCTGGTTCAGCCGCTCGTACGTCGCCACGATCGGCATCGACGAGCCGAACTCCTGGTCCAGCTTGAGCTCCTGGGTCTTCATGCCGACCGCGGGCAGGGCGATCGCCGCCAGCGCGCCCGTCGCGATCACCAGGGAGGCCACCGGGCGCCGCAGCACCCGGCCGAGGACCGCGCTCCAGAACCGGCTCTCGCCGTTGCCCTTCTTCAGCTTCGCCAGGAACGGCACCCGGCCCTTCTCGACCCGGTCGCCGAGGAGCGACAGCAGCGCCGGGAGCACGGTCACCGAGCCGACCATCGCCACGGCCACCACGATCAGCGACGCCATGCCCATCGACTCGAAGTCGCCGACACCGGTGAACAGCATGCCCGCCATGGCGACGCAGACCGTCACGCCCGAGACCACCACGGCCCGGCCGCTGGTCGCCGCCGCGATCGCGATCGCGGTCTCCTTGTCCCGCCCGGCGGCCCGCTCCTCGCGCTCCCGCCGCAGATAGAACAGGCAGTAGTCCACTCCGACCGCGAGGCCCACCAGCAGCATCACCGAGTTCGCGGTGTCGGACATCGGCATCAGATGGCTGACCAGACCCATCAGACCCATCGTGGCCATGATCGCGGTGATCGCCAGGACCACCGGGATCAGCGCCGCCACCAGGGCGCCGAACGCGATCAGCAGAATGCCCAGGGCGACCGGCACGGCCGAGTACTCCGCCTGCTTGAAGTCGTCTCCGAACGCCTTGTCGAAGGTCCGCTCCATACTGGCGCTGCCGATCTGCTCGATCCGCAGCCCTTCGTGCTCCTTCTGGACCTCCGCGACGGCCTTCAGCAGCGGCTCGACCCGGTCGCCGGCCGTTTCGGGGTCCCCGCGCACATCGAACTGGACGAGGGCGCTGCGGCCGTCCTCGGCTATCGCCCCGCTGTCGTACGGGGACGTCGGATCGGTGGCCTCACCGGTCGCGGCCACGGCCTTCAGCACCGCGTCCACCGCGGACCTGAACTCCGGATCCGTCGTCTTCGGCCCCTCGGCGCCCCGGGCCGATATCAGCACCTGCTCGGTCGCCGGGTCCTCGATGCCGGCCTTGTCGATGATCCTCGCGGCCTGCGAGGTCTCACCCTTGAGCTGGTCGGTGGGCTTGAGCTCCTGCTGGCCCGCCGCCGAACCGGCGACCATCGTCACCAGGACGAACAGCACCCAGATGCCCACCGCCGCCCAGCGGTGCCGGGCGCTCCAGCTTCCGGCCCGTGCGGCGAAGCCCCGCGGCCCGCCGTCCGCGGGACGCGTTCTCTCCGCGGCTCCCGTACTCCCTCTCCGACCCATGACCGTCCGTACCCCTCCCGGCACAACGCCGGCCCCGCGCCGGCGACTTCTTGCTACGGGACACGACGCTAGGGGCGGCCGGCGGCCGGGGGATCCGCCTCACCGGTGAGCCCGGCGGGGCTCTTCTCCTCCGCCGGTAGTGGTCCGGCCCCCGAGCCCGGAACCATCGGCCCCTTACACCTACCGGGAGCGCGGCGAGGACCTACGCTGGGCGGTATGGGCAACGGATACGCGGCACTGCTGCGGGGGATCAACGTCGGAGGGCACCGCAAGGTGCCCATGGCCGAGCTGCGGGCCGTTCTCGAAGGGCTGGGACACGGCGGGGTCGCCACCCATCTCCAGAGCGGCAACGCGGTCTTCACCAGCGAATCCGGCGACGAGGACGCTCTTGCCCGCGGTCTGGAGCGGGCCATCGAGGAGCACTTCGGCTTCACCGTCGACTGTCTGGTCCGGGGCGCGGACTATCTGCGGGCCGTCGTCGACGACTGCGCCTTCCCGGCCGCGCAACTGGAGGCCCGGCAGCTCCATGTCACCTACTTCTCGGAGCCGGTGACCGAGGCCCGGTTCGCCGGGATCGACCGGGACGCCCATGCGCCGGAGGACTTCCGGCTCGGCGACCGGGCACTGTATCTGTACGCCCCCGACGGGCTCGGCCGCTCGAAACTCGCCGAGATACTGGCCCGCCCCGCCGTCACCAGGGGCCTCGTCGCCACCACCCGTAACTGGAACACCGTCAGAAAGCTCGCCGAGCTGACGGGCTGAGCGGCCGGACGGGGCCTTCGCGAGAACGGCCGGGGCCGCGCGGAGGTCAGTGGTGCCGGTGGGAGTCCCGGCGGAGGCTGAAGCCGCCCGGGAGCCGGACCGAGGCGCTGCGCCCACCGCCGCTGTGCCGGGTGACATGTGCCCGCCGACCGCCCAGCGACCAGGACAGCCCGCGCGGGCTGATCGTGACGTGCAGCAGCTTCGGGATCACGGTAATTCGCTTGTGGTAATGGAACGGCATGGGAGTCTCCTTCCCCGGGGCGCGGCTTCCATGGTGCCTTTCTGCGCACCGTCCGCGGGTCACCGGTCTGCCACGATCCTGTCACCACCGGTCCGCCGGGCCGGCCGCGGCCGACCCCGAGAAGCCCTCGGGGTCGGGGGCCGCCGGATCAGGCGGTAACCCCGAGGCCGCCGAGCACCGCCGGAACCGCTTCCGCGGGGCGTACGGCCTCCTCGTACCGCTGGAGGACCAGCCGGGCCAGCTCCGGGCCGGGGCCCAGCACGTCCGCGAGGACATCGGCGTCCCGCGCGCCCTCGGCGATCCGGTCCGGAAGCCGGCCGGGGGCGATCACATACGGGGCGACGGCCACCCGGGAGCAGCCGTCGGCCCGCAGCAGGCGTACGGCGTCCTCCGTACGCGGAAGGGATGCGGAGGCGAACGCAGGCCGCACGGAGCACCAACCGGTGCGCCGCAGCTCCCGCGCCGTTTCTGCGATCGCTGCGATCGCCTCCGGGTCTGTGGAGCCCGCCGAGGCCAGGACCAGCCCCGTCGAGCGTCGTGCGGCGGGGGTCCGGCCGGCCCCCGCCTCGTGGAGCCGCCGCCCCACCGCCGCAGTCAGCAGCGGCGACGGGCCGAGGACGCCCGCCTGCCGGATCCGCAGCCCCGGCAGCCGGACCGACGCCTCCGCCAGTACGGCGGGGATATCGGACTTGGCGTGGAAGGCCCGGGTCAGCAGCAGCGGCAGCGCCACCACCCCGGCCTCCGGGTCCTCGGCGGCGATCCGCTCCAGGACCCGGGGCACCGAGGGCGCGTTGAAGTCGAGGAACCCCGTCTCCGCGCGCAGCCCGGGCCGCAGCGACCGTACCCGGCGCACCAGGGCGTGGACGGTCGCGGCATGCCGCGGATCGCGACTGCCGTGGGCGACGACGAGAAGACGGGGTCCGTACACGGCGTGGCTCAGTTCTTGACGAGGAGACCGCGGCCCCGGAGGACCGCGCGCTCCAGCGGGCTGAAGATCAGCAGGTCGATGGCGATACCGACGACGAGGATCAGCAGGATCGCCAGGAACACCCCGGGCATATCGGAGTTGTTCCGTCCGTTCTCCAGCAACTGGCCCAGGCCGAGGCCCAGATCCGGCGAGGAGGCGATGATCTCCGCCGCCATCAGGGACCGCCAGGAGAACGCCCAGCCCTGCTTGAGCCCCGCCACATAGCCCGGCAGGGCGGCCGGCATCACGATGTACCAGGTGCCCTTGAGGCCGGTGGCGCCCAGGGTGCGGCCGGCCCGCAGGAACAGCGGCGGTACCTGGTCGACACCGGACACCAGTCCGTTGGCGATCGACGGCACCGCGCCCAGCAGGATCACCGCGTACATCATCTGGTTGTTCAGTCCGAGCCAGATCACGGCCGGCGGCACCCACGCCACCGAAGGCAGCGACTGGAGACCGGAGAGGATCGGCCCGATCGCCGCCCGGACGAACTTCACCCGGGCCACCAGCAGTCCCAGCGGGGTACCGATCGCCAGGGCCAGCAGGAAGCCCAGCAGACCGCGGGAGACACTCGTCCAGACGACCTCCAGCAGGGTGCCCCGCATCCAGAGGTCGGACAGGCTGTCCCATACCGCGGACGGAGCCGGCAGGCTGCCCTCGTCGGTGACCTTCGCCCACACCAGGGTCTGCCAGACCGCGATGACCAGCGCCACCGCGGTCAGCGGCGGCACCACCTTCGTCAGCAGGACCTCCCGAACCGACGCCCGGCCGGTCTCCGAGGTCTCCAGGGCGTCGAGCCCCGCCCCCAGACCGGCGAGATCGTGCGTTCTCCCCCCGTCCCCCGACCGTTCCTTCGTCGACGACGGCGTCTCAGTGCTGGCCATGTCGGCGGATCTCCCCCCGCAGTTCTTCGGTGATCTCGACGGACAGCTCGGCCACGGCCGCGTCCTCGATTCGGCGCGGCTGTTCGATGCCGACCGTCCACTCCCGGGCTATCCGCCCGGGCCGCGACGACAGCAGCACCACCCGCTCGGCCAGCCGCACGGCCTCACGGACGTTGTGGGTCACGAAGAGCACCGAGCTGCCGGTCTCCCGCCAGATCCGGGTCAGCTCCTCGTGGAGGACGTCACGGGTGATCGCGTCCAGCGCCGCGAACGGCTCGTCCATCAGCAGCAGCTGGCTGTCCTGCGCCAGCGCCCGGGCCAGCGCCACCCGCTGCCGCATACCGCCCGACAGCTCGTGCACCCGCTTCCGGTAGGCGCCGGACAGCCGGACCAGTTCCAGCAGCCGCTCCGCCTCGGGGCGCCGCTCGGACTTGGGTACCCCGCGCAGCCGCAGCGCGAGTTCGATGTTCTTGCCCGCGGTCAGCCACGGGAACAGGGCGTGCTCCTGGAACATCAGGGCGGGCCGCCCGCCGGGGGTCCGAATCGACCCGGCAGAGGGCCGGTCGAGCCCCGCCACCAGATTGAGCAGCGTCGACTTGCCGCAGCCCGACGCCCCCAGGAGGGTGACGAACTCGCCCGGGGCGACATCCAGACTGATGTCGTCGAGGACGAGTTGCCGTCCCGCGGGCGTTGTGAAGGACTTCGATACGTGCTCGATACGGGCCGCGTATCCGGCCGGGTCCGTCCCGGTACCGGCCGCCGTCCGGTCCTTGGTCACCGTGGTGCTGGCCATGGTCGTCACCTCCTGGGAACGTGCGTACGGCTTACTTGACGCCGAGTCCGGCGTCGGCGGCCTCGGCGCCACCCTGGGCCTTCAGCACCTTGTTGAGGATGCCGAGGTCGTAGATGCCGGCCAGGTCGGGCTTCTCCAGCAGTCCGGCCTTCACCGCGTGGTCCGCCTGCTTCTGGAGGGTCGAGGCCAGCGGGTCGTCCAGGAACTGGATGGACGGCCAGGCGCCGTTGAGGATGTCGGCGGGCAGCTCCTTGCCGCTGAGCGCCTTCAGCTTGGCGTTCGCCGACGCCTTCGCCTTGTCCGGGTTGGCGTTGATCCAGGCGTTGGTCTTGACCGTGCCGCGGACGAACGCCTCCACCACGTCCGGGTGGTCCTTCAGGAACTTCTGGGAGACGATCACATGGGTGATGACGAACTTCTTGTCCGGCCAGATGGTGGACTCGTCGAGCAGCACCTTCGCACCCTGGCTCACCAGCCGCGACGCGGTCGGCTCCGGCACCCACGCCCCGTCGATGGAGCCCGACTTGTAGGCGTCCGGGGTGATCTTGTTGTCGGTGCGGACCACGGAGACGTCGCCCTTGCCGCTCTGGGCGTCGGTCTTCCAGCCCTTCTCGGCTATCCAGTTGAGGAAGGCGACGTCCTGGGTGTTGCCGTGCTGCGGGGTGGCGATCTTCTTGCCCTTGAGGTCGTCGAGGGTTTTGATCTTCGCCGGGTTCACCACCAGCTTCACACCGCCGGACGCCGAACCGGCCACGATCCGCAGATTCTTCCCCTTCGACTTGGTGAAGCCGTTGATGGCGGGGGAGGGACCGATGAAGCCGATGTCGATGGAGCCCGCGTTCAGGGCCTCGATCTCGGAGGGGCCGGCGTTGAAGGTGGTCGACTTGATCTGGGTGCCGCCCAGCTCCTTCTGGAGGAGACCCTCCTGCTCACCGACGAGAGCGGTGGCGTGGGTCAGATTCGGGAAGTAGCCGAGGCGGACGGTGTCGGCGGAGAGCTTCTTCCCCTTGGCGGCCGGGGCGGTCTTCTCGTCGTCGGACTCGGAGCCGTAGCCGCAGGCGGCGAGGGAGCCGATCAGCAGGGGCAGCGCGGCGGCCGCGGTGATCGAGCGGCGCAGGGTGGTACGGGTGGCAGGCACGCGAGGGTGTCCTTTCTTAAGCCCCGGCGTCCACGCCTTGACGGCGCGGCCGGGACGGCGGTCGTGGTGGGTCTTCGCTTCCAGCGGGCACGGATCGGCAGTCGGGTCATCGCGCACATCGGGCGACACCTCCCGACCCGGCGCCGAGGGTGCCGCTGCCCACCCGGCCGCCCTCCTTGGCGAAGGTGGCGAATACGTCGGTCATCAGAAATCCCACTCCGCGTCATTGCCCGTGAGGGCGTCGGGGTCCGCCGCGGCGGCGGACCGGTCGGTGGTGGCGAACGACTCCCCGGCCATACCGGCGGCCAGGGTGGTGCCGTCGGCCGGGTCGATCAGCAGGAACGAGCCCGTACGCCGGGAGTCCGCATAGGAGTCCAGCGCGACCGGCTCGGCGGTCCGCACCTTCACCAGGCCGATGTCGTTGGCGGCCAGCCGCCCCGGCTCCGGATGGTGCGAGAGGTCGTCGAGGGTCACCCGGGCCGGGATCTCCTTGACGATCGCCTTCACCGTGCGGGTCGTGTGCTTCAGCAGCACCCGGTGCCCGACGGTGAGCGGCTGGTCGGCGACGTGGCAGACCGTGGCCTCCACGTCCTGGGTGGTGGCCGGCGCGTCGTCGCTCGGCACGATCAGATCACCGCGCGAGACGTCGATGTCGTCCGCCAGCAGCAGGGTCACCGACTGCGGGGCCCAGGCGACGTCCACCGCCTCGCCCAGCAGGTCGATCCCCTTGACGGTGGTGCGCCGCCCGCCGGGCAGCACGGTCACCGCCTCCCCGGTACGGAACGCGCCCGCCGCGATCTGGCCCGCGTAACCCCGGTAGTCCGGGTGCTCCGCGGTCTGCGGCCGGATCACGTACTGGACCGGCAGCCGGGCATGGCAGGCCGCCAGATCATGGCTCACCGGGACCGTCTCCAGATGCTCCAGCACGGTCGGACCGCCGTACCAGTCCATCACCGCCGAGGGCTCGACCACATTGTCCCCGGCCAGCGCGGAGATCGGGATAGCGGTGATCTCGGGTACGCCCAGGGCCGTCGCGTACGCGGTGAACTCCCCGGCGATCGCGGCGAACACCTCCTCCGCGTACTCCACGAGGTCCATCTTGTTGACCGCGAGCACCACATGCGGGACCCGCAGCAGAGCGGCCACGGCCGCATGGCGCCGGGTCTGCTCCACCACCCCGTTCCTGGCGTCCACCAGCACCACCGCCAGATCGGCCGTGGAGGCGCCGGTCACCATGTTCCGGGTGTACTGCACATGTCCCGGCGTATCGGCCAGGATGAACCGCCGGCGGGGCGTCGCGAAGTAGCGGTACGCCACATCGATGGTGATGCCCTGCTCGCGCTCCGCCCGCAGACCGTCGGTCAGCAGCGCCAGGTCCGGCCCTTCGGCACCCCGGCTGCGCGAGGCGTGCTCGACGGCCTCCAGCTGGTCGGTCAGCACCGACTTGGAGTCGTGCAGCAACCGCCCCACCAGGGTCGACTTTCCGTCGTCGACCGAACCGGCGGTGGCGAACCGCAGCAGCGTCGTCGCCGACAGGAGGGCCTCCGCCGCGCTTCCGTCACCGGTGATGTCGGTGGATGTCATGATCAGAAATAGCCTTCCCGCTTGCGGTCCTCCATCGCCGCTTCGGACATCTTGTCGTCCGCGCGGGTGGCGCCCCTTTCCGTCAGCCGGGACGCCGCGATCTCCGCGATCACCGCTTCCAGCGTGGTGGCGTCCGAGTCGACGGCACCGGTGCACGACATATCGCCCACCGTCCGGTAGCGCACCGTGCGGCGCTCCACCTGCTCGGTCTCGGCGGGGCCGCCCCAGTCGCCGCCGGTCAGCCACATCCCGCCGCGCCGGAACACCTCGCGCTCATGGGCGAAGTAGATCTCCGGCAGCTCGATCTTCTCCCGGGCGATGTACTGCCAGACATCCAGCTCGGTCCAGTTGGAGAGCGGGAACACCCGGACGTGCTCGCCCGGCGCGTGCCGGCCGTTGTACAGCTGCCACAGCTCGGGGCGCTGCCTGCGCGGATCCCACTGCGAGAACTCGTCCCGCAGCGAGAACACCCGCTCCTTCGCCCGGGCCTTCTCCTCGTCGCGCCGCCCGCCCCCGAAGACCGCGTCGAACCGCTCCGCCGCGATCCGCTCGGTCAGCGGCAGCGTCTGGAGCGGATTGCGGGTGCCGTCCGGGCGCTCCCGCAGCACCCCGCGGTCGATGTAGTCCTGCACCGACGCCACATGCAGCCGCAGCCCGTGCCGGGCCACCACCCGGTCGCGGTACTCCAGCACCTCGGGGAAGTTGTGCCCGGTGTCCACGTGCAGCAGCGTGAACGGCACCGGCGCCGGCGCGAACGCCTTCAGCGCCAGATGCAGCATCACGATGGAGTCCTTGCCGCCGGAGAAGAGGATCACCGGCCGCTCGAACTCGCCCGCCACCTCCCGGAAGATATGCACCGACTCCGACTCCAGCGCGTCCAGGTGCGACAGCGCGTACGGGCTGTCGTTCAGGCCCTGGCCCGCTCCCGTCCCGGTACTCACAGCAGACCCCTCTCGGCCAGCAGCGCCCAGACCGCGTCCGCGGACTCGGCCACGGTCTGGTCCTGCGACTCGATCCGCAGATCCGGCGACTCGGGAGCCTCGTAGGGGTCGTCCACCCCGGTCAGCCCGCTGATCTCGCCCGCGGCCTGCTTGGCGTACAGCCCCTTCACATCGCGCTCCGAGCACACCTCGACCGGGGTCGCCACATGGACCTCGGCAAAAGCGGTGCCCGCGGCCCGGTGACGCTTGCGAACCGCCTCCCGGCTGTCCGCGTACGGCGCGATCACCGGCACCAGCACGGTCACCCCGTGCGAGGCCAGCAGCTCGGCGACAAAACCGATCCGCTGCACATTGATGTGGCGGTCCTCCCGGCTGAAGCCCAGACCCGCCGAGAGGAACTCGCGGATCTCGTCGCCGTCGAGCACCTCGGTGCGCCGTCCCCCGGCGCGCAGCCGCCCGGCGACCTCGTGCGCGATCGTGGTCTTGCCGGCGCTCGGCAGGCCGGTCAGCCAGATCGTGGCCCCGGTCATGTCATCTCTCCCGATTCGTCGTCAGTGCGGCGGCTCCAGGCCGCCGGTCGGCCGCAGGCGGTCAGCCGTGCAGTCCGCACTCCGTCTTGGCACGCCCGGCCCAGCGGCCGGCCCGGGCGTCCTCGCCCGCCAGCACCCGGCGGGTGCAGGGGGCGCAGCCCACGGAGGCGTACCCGTCCATCAGCAGAGGGTTGGTCAGTACTCCGTGCTCGGCGACGTAGGCGTCCACGTCGTCCTGGGTCCAGCGCGCGATCGGTGAGACCTTCACCTTCCGCCGCCGCTCGTCCCATCCCACCACAGGGGTGTTCGCCCTGGTCGGGGACTCGTCGCGGCGCAGCCCGGTGGCCCAGGCGTCGTACCCCGCGAGCCCCTCCTCCAGCGGCCGCACCTTCCGCAGCGCACAGCAGCGGTCGGGGTCGCGGTCATGCAGAGCCGGGCCGAACTCGGCATCCTGCTCGGCGACGGTCTGCCGCGGGGTGAGGGTGATCAGATTGACGTCCATCACCGCCTCGACGGCGTCCCGGGTACCGATGGTCTCCGGGAAGTGGTAGCCCGTGTCGAGGAAGACGACATCCACCCCCGGGGCGGCCCGGGACGCGAGATGCGCGACCACCGCGTCCTCCATGGAGGACGTGACGCAGAACCGGCCGCCGAAGGTCTCGACCGCCCAGGAGAGCACCGCGAGCGCGGGCGCGTCCTCCAGCTCGCGCCCGGCGCGCTCCGCCAGTTCGCGTAGGTCCCCGGTCTCCGTGACCGTCATATCGCGTCCTCTCCCCCGTCGCCGCGCCCGTCCTGACGCAGCCCCCGGGCCAGCAGCCCGAGGAACTTCAGCTGGAACGCCCGATTGCAGCTCGCGCACTCCCAGGCACCGTGCCCCTGCTCGGAGGGGCGCAGATCCTCGTCCCCGCAGTAGGGGCAGTAGAAGGGCGCCGCCCGCTCACTCATCCCGCAACCCCGTTCGCTTCTCCGCCCGCGCGGCGCAGAGGTGCGGTTTTCGTCGTTCCCTGCGGCCCGGTGGCCGCGCGTGCGCCGCTCACGACAGCGCTTCCTCCGAAGCGCGAGCCGCCCAAGTAGCAAAGCGCTCGCCGTCCTCGCGCTCCTCCTGAAAGCGGCGCAGGACGCGCTCCACATAGTCGGGGAGGCCCTCCGAGGTCACCTTCAGACCGCGGACCTTGCGGCCGAAGCCCGGTTCGAGACCGAGCGCGCCGCCCAGGTGGACCTGGTAGCCCTCCACCTGACGGCCCTCGTCGTCGAGGACCAGCTGGCCCTTGAGACCGATGTCCGCCACCTGGATACGGGCACAGGCATTGGGGCAGCCGTTGATGTTGATGGTGATCGGCTGGTCGAACTCGGGGATCCGGCGCTCCAGCTCGTCGATCAGGGAGGCGCCGCGCGCCTTCGTCTCGACGATCGCCAGCTTGCAGAACTCGATACCGGTGCAGGCCATCGTGCCGCGCCGGAAGGGGGACGGGGTGACCCGCAGATCCAGCGACTCCAGCCCCTCCGTCAGGGAGGCGACCTGGTCCTCCTCCACGTCGAGCACCAGCATCTTCTGCTCGACGGTGGTGCGCACCCGGCCGGAGCCATGGGCTTCCGCCAGGTCCGCGATCTTGGTGAGGATGGTGCCGTCGACCCGGCCGACCCGCGGCGCGAAGCCGACGTAGAACCGGCCGTCCTTCTGGCGGTGGACGCCCACATGGTCGCGCCACTGCTGCTGCGGGGTCTCCGGCGCGGGCCCGTCGACCAGCTTGCGCAGCAGGTACTGGTCCTCCAGTACCTGGCGGAACTTCTCCGCACCCCAGTCGGCGACCAGGAACTTCAGCCGGGCGCGGTTGCGCAGCCGGCGGTAGCCGTAGTCGCGGAAGACGGAGATGACGCCCTCGTAGACATCGGGCACCTCGTCGAGCGGCACCCAGGCGCCCAGCCGCACCCCGATCTTGGGGTTGGTGGAGAGCCCGCCGCCGACCCAGAGGTCGAAGCCGGGGCCGTGCTCGGGGTGGTTCACTCCGACGAAGGCGATGTCGTTGATCTCGTGCGCCACGTCCAGCAGCGGCGATCCGGAGATCGCGGACTTGAACTTCCGCGGCAGATTGGAGAAGTCCTTGTTGCCGACGATCCGGCGCTGGATCTCGTCGATCGCGGGGGTGCCGTCGATGATCTCGTCGGCGGAGATACCGGCGACCGGCGAGCCCAGGACGACCCGGGGAGTGTCTCCGCAGGCCTCGGCCGTGGAGAGGCCGACGGCCTCCAGCCGCCGCCAGATCTCCGGCATGTCCTCGATCCGGATCCAGTGGTACTGGACGTTCTGCCGGTCGGTGATGTCGGCTGTGCCGCGGGCGAACTCCTGGGAGATCTCGCCGATCACCCGGAGCTGCCGGGTCGTCAGCCGTCCGCCGTCGATCCGGACCCGCAGCATGAAGTAGCGGTCGTCCAGCTCCTCGGGCTCCAGGATCGCGGTCTTTCCGCCGTCGATTCCCGGCTTGCGCTGGGTGTACAGACCCCACCAGCGCATCCGGCCGCGCAGGTCGGCACCGTCGATGGAGTCGAAACCCCGATGGGCGTAGATCGTCTCAATGCGTGTCCGCACATTGAGACCGTCGTCGTCCTTCTTGGTCTGCTCATTGGCGTTGAGCGGCGTCAGATGGCCTGCGGCCCACTGTCCCTCGCCGCGGTGACGTCCGGTCTTGCGACGCGACGCGGCGGGGGCGGGCTTGTCCGGTGTGGCGGCCATGGCGGTGTGTCCTTCGAGGCAACGGGAGGGCGGCTCACAGCCGCACACGCGCCGGGCCACGCGACGGTGCGCAGGGTGCGGGTGTGCGGAGAGAAGCAGGTGGTGTTCAGGGTGGAACGGCGGAGTGCAGGCGGAGTTCGTGCGGTACGCGGGGAGGGAGCGAGACAGGCGGATCAGCGGATGAGGCGGATCGGGTGGGGGAGCTGCTCGGCTGGAGGCGACCGGTACGGGCGACGGTGCTGGGCTGGACTGTCAGCAGGCGGGACAGATGGCGCTGGACATGCGGCCGTGGTCGACGTGCCGCCGACTCACCAAGGCAATTCCAACCCGAGACATGACGGAAGCGTGGCACGCAGATCCGATGAGCGTCCACCATCATCCGTATATTGGACATTCTCATCTCGTTGGATGAGACAGTGTGGCGGCGGTCACCTCGGGGGGCCGAAGGGCCCGGGCGGGCCGGCGCGGTCCGGGGCTCCGGGAGTCACGGGGGAGCGAAGAGGGGCCGCGGGGCCGGGCCCGGCCCCGCGGCCCCTCTCGGTCATGCCCTGCCCGCCGTGCCCGTGATGCCCGGAAGGTCGGGCCCGGCACGGAGCGCCGCGATGTGCTGTGAACCGTGATGAAGTGCGGTGAAGTACTGCTGGGTAAGGGGGACTGGCGCGAGGTGTCCGGAAGCGCCCCGGCTGTACCCGTTCGCTACCGGAAACCCCGGAAACCCCGAATCAGCCGTGGGCGCCCGGCCAGGGACCCGGTGTGGGGACCTCGGGCTCCTCCGCCACCGTCGTGTCGAAGAGCGTGAAACCGCGCCGCAGATAGTTGTCCATGGCGTGCGGGCCGTCCTTGGAGCAGGTGTGGACCCAGACCCGCTTCGTCGGGGTGAGCCCCGGCCAGCGGTCCGCCAGGTCCCAGGCGCGGGCGGTGGCGTACGTCAGCAGGTGCCCGCCGATGCGGCGGCCCCGGAACGCGGCGATCAGCCCGAAGTAGACGATCTCCACCGCGCCGTCGTCCTGTGCCTGGAGCTCGGCGTATCCGGCGGGGGTGCCCTTCTCGTACGCCACCCAGGTCTCGGTGCCCGGGCGGTTCAGCGCGGACTCCCACTCGGCGTACGTCATCCCGAGCCGGTCGGTCCAGGTCACATCCCCGCCCACGGCCGAGTAGAGGAAGCGGCTGAACTCGGGCGACGGGACCTGGGACCGGACGACGGCGATATCGGGCCCCGCGGGTGCGGACGGCCGGAGATCGGCGGGCGAGGTCTGTTCGAGGGACCACGTGGTGACGGCGATGCTCATGCGGCCAGGGAATCACGGCCGGGCCCCGCCCCGGTAGTGCCGTTGTGCCCTGGTGACCTGCGAAGACCGGCGGGGCTCAGGCGCTGTGGGCCGCCGGGCGCCGGACCCGGGCGCACGCCCGCCACTCCGGCATTCCGTTCAGCCGGTCGTCGGAGACCACTGTCCGGACCCGGAAGCCGCCGCACCGGGGGCAGTTGCGGCCGCGTCGGTTCGCCCGGCGGGGCCGGGGCGCCGGACGGTCGGCGCCCGGGCGCCCACGACGGCTGCCACGGCCGGGGCGGCGAGCGGGATTCCACCGGGCATGGTGAGGACCCCCCTTTGCATACGGACACGCGCATACGGACACATGCATAGGGCCACATGTACGGACCCGCGTACGGACTTATGTCTTCGGAGGCGCGTACGCCGGATGGTGACGGCGGCGGCCGGGCCCGCCCCGTCCCGCCCGCCGGTCGGCCGTCCCACGGACCGGACGGCCGACGGACCGGACGGCCGACGGGGTGATCGCCCCCGGCGCCGTACCGTCCCCCCGTCCCCGCCGTTCGCGCGGACCGCCGTTCGTACAGCCCGCCGTCCCGTCCGGCCGGCCCATGACCGGCCGGTTTACGGACCGGCCACCGCCACCGCCCGTACCGCTACCGCCCGTACCGGCCCCGCCGGCCCCGGTCTACCCCCGGTGGACCTCGACCTCCACCGAGTCCGCGAAGCGGTACGGGCGGCTGGCCAGGACCTGGGGGAGCTGGCGGCGCAGCCGGGACATCTCCGCGCGGACCGTCACCGTCCGGGTCGGGTCGCCGAACAGGTCCGCCGCCAGCTGGGCCGCGCTCCGGCCCTCCCGGTGGGCCGCGAGCCGCTCCAGGAGCTGCGCATGGCGCGGGCTGAGCTGCTGCACCCAGCTGCCCGCCGCGCCGTGCACCGTCGCGGAGGCGCGCGGCGGCCGGGTCAGGTCCACCACCACTCTCGCGACCGGCCCGGGGCCGCCCGGTTCGGTGACCCGGATCAGCCAGCCTCCGGGCACCGGCTCCAGATCCGCCGTACCGAGCGGCGGGATCCAGTACCGCCCCGCCGTCGCCGGGCGGGGCAGCGTCAGCCGCCCCTGCGGCGGCGGCATCCCGATCACCGCCGCCGGCCAGCCGTTCCCGTCGGTGACCACCGCCCGCCCGGCCATCCGGCCCAGCAGCGGTGCCGCCACCGCCCGCAGCTTCTCCAGCGCCGTCAGATGGGCCAGCCGCAGCTGTGCCTCGGCGAGCCGGGTCACGGCCGTGACCAGGGGCAGGGTGGTCGGGTGCGCGGTGCCCAGCGGCCCGCAGACATTGACGACCCCGAGGAGCCGCCCGTCCCGCGGATCGGTGACCGGCGCCCCGGCGCACGTCCACGAGTGGTACGCGGCCACGAAGTGCTCGGCCGCATGCACCAGGACCGGTCGCCGGGCGACCAGGACCGTGCCTATCGCGGTCGTGCCGGCCAGCGGCTCGCTCCAGTCCGAGCCCACCACGAAGCCGTGCGCGTCGCCCTTGCGCAGTACCGCGGCCGTGCCTTCGCGCCAGAGCAGCTTCCCGTCGGCGTCCGCGACCGTCACGATGTGCTGGGCCGCGTCCGCGACGCCCACCAGCCCCTCCCGCAGCACCGGCAGCAGAGCCCGCAGCGGGGACTCGCCGCGCCGCCGCTCGATCTCCTCCCGCGGCAGCAGCCCGGCCCGTCCGCCGCGCTCCGGGTCGAGCCCGGACCGCAGCAGCCGCTGCCAGGAGTCGCCGATCTCCGTACGGGGGCCCTGCGCCGACCGGTGGCCGCCGAGTACGGCCTCCCGGATCCCCTTGAGCACTCTCCCGGCCTCGGCCGGGTCCATGGCGGTGAGTCCGGCCGGGTCCATCGGCGTCCTGTGCACGGAACGGGGGCCTCCTCGGTGCGGTACGGGGCGCGTACCGCGATGCGGCGATAGGTCGCAGACATGTTGCAACCCCCTGCAACCCTCGCTAATGGGTGCTCGGGTGTACGAAGGTGTACAGGGTCCGGGGTGGTGCCGTGTCGGCGCAGCACCACCCCGGCCATGATCATCTTTTCCGGCCCGGCCCCGCAACCACGGCGGCCAAACCCTTTTGACCGGGGACCGTGCACCGTGGCCCGCCGGTCGCCGCAGGGCCCGGCCCGCGCCCGGCCGCTGCCCGCGGCACCGCCCGGCCCGCCGCTCAGACCACCGCCCGGGCCCGCTCCACCACCGCACCCGTCGCCAGACCGCGCGGCAGCGTGCCGAAGGCCGCCCCCCAGTCGCCGCCCAGCCGTGAGGCGCAGAACGCGTCCGCCACCTCCGGCGGCGCCCAGCGCACCAGCAGCGACCCCTGGAGCACCAGGGCCAGCCGCTCCACCAGCCGCCGCGCCCGGCCCTCGGCGCCCTCCAGATCGGCCAGCTCCGTCAGCAGCCCCTTGACCGCCCCGTCCAGCCGGTGGTCGGCGCCCCGTGCCGCGCCCACCTCTCGCAGATAGGCGTCCAGCGCCCCGGGCTCCCGGGTCAGCGCCCGCAGCACATCCAGCGCCTGCACATTGCCGGAGCCCTCCCAGATGGAGTTCAGCGGCGCCTCGCGGAGCAGCCGCGGCATCCCCGACTCCTCCACGTACCCGTTCCCGCCCAGACACTCCAGCGCCTCGCCCACCAGCGGCGTGGCCCGCTTGGTCACCCAGTACTTCGCGGCCGGCACCGCGAGCCGCAGCAGCGCCCGGTCCGTCTCCGTACCGGAGTCGTACGCCGCCGCCAGCCGCATCCCGAGGACCGTCGCCGCCTCCGACTCCAGCGCCAGATCCGCCAGGACGTTCCGCATCAGCGGCTTGTCGATCAGCGGTCCGCCGAAGGCGCTGCGGTACGCCGCATGGTGGATCGCCTGCGCCACGGCCTGCCGCATCTGTGCCGCCGACCCCAGCACACAGTCCAGCCGGGTGGCCGCGACCATCTCGATGATGGTGCGCACCCCGCGGCCCTCCTCGCCGACCCGTCGCGCCCAGGTCCCGTCGAACTCCACCTCCGCGGAGGCGTTCGACCGGTTGCCCAGCTTGTCCTTGAGCCGCTGGATGCGGAACACGTTGCGGGTGCCGTCCGCCAGCACCCGCGGCACCAGGAAGCAGGTCAGTCCGTCCGGTGCCTGCGCCAGTACCAGGAAGCCGTCCGACATCGGCGCCGAGCAGAACCACTTGTGCCCGGTCAGGACGTACTCCCCGGCGTCGCCGGCCAGCGGCTCGGCACGGGTGGTGTTCGTCCGGACATCGCTGCCGCCCTGCTTCTCGGTCATTCCCATGCCGAACAGCGCGCCCGGCTTCCGTCCCGCGGGCAGCAGTTCCTGCGCATAGACGTGCGAGGTCAGCCGGGGCTCCCATTCGGCCGCGAGCGCGGGGTCCGCGCGCAGCGCCGGAACGGCGGCGTGCGTCATCGACAGCGGGCAGCCGTGCCCGGCCTCGGTCTGGGTCCACACCAGGAAGCCCGCGGCCCGCCGGACATGCCCGGACGGCCGTCCCCAGGCGTCGGTGAGCCCCGCGCCGACGGCCCGGCCCAGCAGCCGGTGCCACGCCGGATGGAACACGACCTCGTCGATGCGGTTGCCGTAGCGGTCGTGCGTCCGCAGCTTCGGGGCGTACTCGTTGGCGAGCGCCCCCCACTCCTGTGCCTGGGCGGAACCGGCCGCCGTGCCCAGTTCGGTCAGCTCTGTACGGACCGTGTCCGCCAGGTCCGTGCCGACATGCCGGGCCACCGCCTCGGCCAGAGCGCGGTCGGACCCGAAGACGTCGTATCCCACCAGGGGCGGAGCCTGGTTGGTCACTGTGTGGGTGCTGGTCGCCATGCCGATACGGTAAGGAGGTGCAGGCAGCAAATGAAACACCCGAACGGCATTCGGGGCGGCTCCATCGCGCCCGGGTCCTCTACCGCAACGTCTCCAAGCGGAAGATGGTCTGGCTGCTGCTGAAGGACACCGTCAACTCGTGCATCGAGTACCGGATCCTCGGGCTGGCGGCGGAGGCGGCGTTCTTCACCCTGCTGTCGCTGCCGCCCCTGATGCTCGGGCTCCTCGGCCTTCTGGGGTACATCGACTCGTGGACCGACACCACCACCGTCGCGTCCATCGAGAAGAACATCCTCAACGCGGTGGGGACCGTGCTCTCGGAGCGCGGCGTCAACGAGATCGCCAAACCCCTGCTGGCCGACGTCACCCACGGCGGCCGGCCCGATCTGATCTCCCTGGGGTTCGCGATCGCCCTCTGGTCGGGCTCGCGCGCGGTGAACGTGTTCATCGACACGATCACCGTGATGTACGGCCTGGACGGCCACCGCGGCATCGTCGCGACCCGGCTGCTGGCCTTTCTGCTGTATCTCGTCGCCCTGGTCATCGGGGCGGTGGTGCTGCCGCTCGCGGCCGTCGGCCCGGACCGGGTGGTCGAGCTGGTGCCCTGGGGCACCACCCTGGTCATGATCCTTTACTGGCCGGTGGTGATTCTGCTCAGCGTCGCCTTCCTGACGACGCTGTACCACGTCTCCGTACCGGTCCGCTCCCCGTGGATCGAGGATGTGCCCGGCGCGCTGGTCGCCCTCGGTATGGGTGTGGCGGGCAGCGCCCTGCTGCGGGTCTACATCACCAGTACGGTCGAGGGCCCGACCATCTACGGATCGCTGGCCGCGCCCATCGCCGTCCTGCTGTGGATCGGGGTCTCGGCCTTCGCCGTGCTGGTCGGCGCGGCCGTCAACGCGGCCATCGACCGGGTCTGGCCGTCCGTCGCCACCGCCGCCGCCCGCGCCGCGAACGACCGGCTGCGCGAGGCGCAGGCCGTGGAGGTGCTGGCCAGGGCCCAGGCCGCCCGGATGTACGACTCCGGTTTCGCCGACGACGACGACGCCGACGACGCCGACGGCGGGTCCGGGGACATGCCGTCGGAGTTCCCGGAGCGCTGGTCCCGCTTTCTGCCGCCGGACGATCTGCGGGCCCGGCTGCACACCAAGCCGCAGCAGGGCGGCGGGCCGGGGGCGGCGGAGCCGAAGGCCGGGCCGCCGTATCCCGGGGAGCGCCCGGCGCACCCCGGGCGGCCCCCGTATCCGGAGCGCCCGCCGTACCCCGGCCGGCCGCCGTATCCCGCGGGGCGGCCCTACCCGGCCCGGCCGGAGCGTCCGCCGGCCGCGGACACAGCCCGCGGCGACGGCACCGAACCGCCGTACGGCGACCGGCGGTAGCCTCGGGCAGGTGTCCGCCGTGCCGCCCGAGTCCGCCGAGTCCGCCGAGTCCGCCGAGTTCTCCGGGTCCCCCGGGTCCCCCGAGTACACAGAACGCGCTTCGGCGCTCCCCGGGGCGGTCGTCTGGACGAAGACTCCGGGACCGGGGCGGTCCCTGACTCCGGGACCGGGCGCGGCGCCCCGCCCGGTGCTGCCCGACGGGTGCATGGACCTTCTGTGGACCCCGGGCAGACTGTTTGTCGCGGGCCCCGACACCCGGGCCCATCCGGCGCAGGGCGGGGCGGGGGACCGGTTCGCGGGGATACGGTTCGCCCCCGGCACCGCGCCCGCCGTCCTCGGGGTCCCCGCACACGAACTGCGCGATCTGCGGGTGGACCTGGCCGACCTCTGGGGTACGGCGGCGGCCGCCCGGCTCACCGAACGCGTCGACGCGGCCGCCGACCCGGTGGCCGCGCTGGAGGCCGTGGCACTGGAGACGGCCGGCCGCCGGGCCGCCGACGGGGTACGCCCGGATCCCCTGCTGACCCGGGTGGCGGGGCTGCTGGCGGCGGGCGCACCGGTGGCCGCGGCGGCGGCGGACGTGGGCCTCGGCCCGCGCGCCCTGCACCGCAGGTCACTCGACGGCTTCGGCTACGGGCCCAAGACCCTGGCCCGGGTACTCCGGCTCCGGCGGGCTCTCGCCCTGACCGCCCGGGGCGCGCCGTACGCGGCGGTCGCCGCGGCGGCGGGCTACGCCGACCAGGCCCACTTCTCCCGGGAGATGCGGACGCTCACGGGAATGACGCCCGGCGCGTACCGCCGGACGGGTGGTCAGGCGTCGGCGAAGAGGGAGACGCCCATGCCGTCGGGGTCCAGCACGACCGCGTAGCGCTGTCCCCACACCGCGTCCCACGGAGCGAGATGGCTGGGGTGGCCCGCGGCGACCAGTGCGTCGTGAAGCTTGTCCACCGAGGCCGGGCTCTCGCAGCGGAAGGCGAGCCCGATCCGCTCGCCGCCGCTCGGGCGGGTCCAGGACGGGTCGTACGAACGGATGACCTCCTCCGTGTCCCACAGGACCCGCAGCCCGGACGGGAGGACCGCCTCCACATGAGGAGCGTCGGGCGCGGCGGCGGGGACGTCCACGCCGAGCAGGCGGTAGAAGGCGAGGGAAGCGGCCATGTCGGAGACGACGAGGCTGATGGCGTCGAAACGTGCTGTCATGCCGTCACGCTATGCGGGACCGGGCATCCGGTCTTGAAGAAATCGGCGCGCCACCCGGCCGGAGGCGGGGCCGGGTCCGGACGGCGGTGCGGGACGGATGTGCGGCCCGGGTACGGGCGGTCCTTGTACGAACGGCCCTGTACGGGCGGTCATGTACGAGGGCTCCGTACAGACAGCGGTACGGACGCGGCGGCGGCCGGACCGCGTATCCGCACGCGGTCCGGCCGTCACGGTCTGCGCGCGGGCTCAGCCGGTGGTCGCCGCCACCGGCCGGGCCGCCGCCGTCGCCCCGGGCGTCAGCAGCTTCTCCGCCAACTGCCCGAAGACCAGGCCGAACGCCGCCCACAGGGCCGTCTGCACGGCGAGCGTCGCCAGCCTGAACTCCCAGAGCACGGCCGCCGGGAAGCCCTTCGGCACCTCGTCGTACGAGGGCAGGAAGGCGAAACCGACCGCCACCACCAGGACGAACCCCGCGACCGCGGCCACGGTGGCGTTCCAGTTGCCCAGGCGTTCCGCCAGCCTCCGGCCGACGATCACGGCCGCCACCGTCAGCAGCACGCTCGCCAGCACCAGCAGGAAGTACAGCGCGGTGCGCTGCCCGATGGTGTCCGGGTCGCCGACCGCGGGCGGGTTGGGCGGATATTTGAGATACGGGACGACATAGCCGCTGACCAGCGCGCCGCCCGCCACCAGCAGGGCCGTGGCACGCGGCCCGAACCGCCCGGCGCGGCCGAGCGCGACGCAGTAGGCCAGGGCCGCGATCCCGCCGACGGCCACACCGTAGACGAGGACGCCGGTGGCCAGCCCGGCCGTGGACTGGACGGCCCGGCTGACGAGTTCCTCGCCGCCCTCGTGGTGGCCGTGGTCGCCCGCCTCCTCGAAGGCGATGGCCGCGTCCACCGGCCCCTCGCCGAGGAAGTACGCCACGGCCAGGGCGAAGATCCCGGCGATCAGACCGGCCAGCATGCCCCGGACCAGCAGGGCCCGCACGGTGGCGGGGCCGGTGGTGGCGGGGGTGGGGTGACTCGTGTTCATCCGTGCTCTCTCTCCGGCCGGGACCGGGGTCAGTGGCACGGGAAGCCGAGCAGATGACGGCCGTCGTGCACCCATTCGTGCACGGTCTCGCCGGAGAGTACGGCGACGGCGCCCTGCTCGGCGCCGACGAAGTAGAGCAGGAGCAGCATCAGGATCCCGCCGAACACGGCCCAGGGCGCTATCTCCTTGAGAGAGATGGGCGCGAGGACCTCCGGCGCGGCGGCCGGTGCGGAGGGAACGGGGGCGGCGGGTACGGCCGACTGGGCCATGACAACCTCCAGAGGGAACAACGCGTCCCGGTCGTGGTGCCTGAGACGAAGGTGCTGGGTCTGACTTCCCGCGGAGATACGGGTACACAGTGGCGCGACCGTGCCGGATTCACACCGGACTTCCGTCACATCCTCGTCATGTCCACGCGACCGTACCGCTTGCGCGGGCCCGCCGCCATGGCGCGTATCCGACCCGTACGGCCGGAACCTGTGCTTGGGTACGGGGGCCGGGCGCGGCGACCTCCGGCGCGCGGGGGTCGCGCCGGGCGGTGAACCGGACGGCGGGGAACGGGAGTCGGGACGGGGAACCGGACGACGCGGGACGGGAGTCGGGGCGGGAATGACCACACGGGTGCTGCTGCTCACCGCGGCCACGACGGCCGCGGTCCGCGCCGTACGGTTCGACTCGACGGCTCCGCTGGACGAGCCGGGCCGGACGGCGGCGCGGGCCGCGGCGGCCGGGGTGCCGCGCGCCGGACGGGTGCTCACCGCGCCCTCGCGGCGCTGCCGGGAGACCGCCGACGCCCTCGGCCTCGGTACGGAACACCCTGCCGAACCCGCCGTCGCCGACTGGGACCTGGGCCGCTGGGAAGGGCGCGGCCTGGGCGAGCTGACCGGTACCGAGCCCGAGGCGGTCGGCGCCTGGCTGACCGACCCGGCCGCCGCGCCGCACGGCGGCGAGTCCCTGCTGGCGCTGCTGGACCGGGTCGGGGGCTGGCTCACCGGGCTCTGCGGGCGGCCCCCGGAGCGGATCCTCGTGATCGCCGAACCCGCCGTGGTCCGGGCCGCCGTGGTGCACGCCCTGGCGCTGCCCCCGGAGGCGTTCTGGCGGCTGGACGTCCCGCCGCTCACCGTCACCGGACTCTCGGGCCGCGAGCACCGCTGGAACCTCCGCCTGGGGCTGCCGCTGACGGCCGGGCCGGCAGCAGAGCCGCCGCTGTGAGGCGGCCGTCCGGGCCGGCCCCGGCGAGGCTCGCCGGGGGGCCGGCCGCGGGCCCGGGTGCCGCCGAAATCCCTGGCGGGGCGGGCGGACCGGCTCTACGCTGCCCGTCGTGAGCGAACCGACCCCTCTGCCCGAGCTGTACATCGCCGTGGATGTCGAGGCCGACGGCCCCATTCCCGGGCCGTACAGCATGCTCTCCCTCGGGATGTCCGTCGCCGGCCGCCCCGACCTGTCCTTCTACACCGAACTGCGGCCCATCTCGGACGATTTCGTACCCGAGGCACTCGCCGTCTCCGGCCTCGACCGGGACCGGTTGCTGCGCGGGGCCCCGCCGCCGGAGGCCGCCATGGAGCGGGCCGCCCGGTGGGTCGACCGGCTGCGGAAAATCGGCCGGCCGGTCTTCCTCGCCGCGCCCGCCGTCTGGGACGGCATGTTCGTCCACTGGTACTTCGTACGGTTCACCGGGCGGAGCCCCTTCGGCGCCACCGGCTCCGGAATCGACCTGCGCAGCTACTGGATGGGCCGTACCGGCTGCGAGTGGCGCCGCTCCCACAAGAGCGCCGTCAAGGCGGCGACCGGGCTGAAGGACCTGCCGCACACCCACCACGCCGGGGAGGACGCCGCCGAGCTGGCCGCCGTCTTCGACGCCGTACTGAAGCTGGACCGCCCGGCGGGGGAGTAGGGGGACGGCTGCCCCGGCCGGGACCGCGCACGGGCCACCCCGTACGGTCGGTGGGTACCCCTGGGCCGGTGAGGAGCGCTGACGTGTGACCGAGGAGGAGTTCGCGGACTTCTACACCCGCTCCGTCCACCGCCTCACCGGCCAGCTCTACGTCATGACCGGCGACTTCCACGAGGCGCAGGACGTGGTGCAGGAGGCCTTCGTACGGGCCTGGGGCCACCGCCGCCGTCTGGAGAACGACCTCGGCCCCGAGGCATGGGTGCGGACCGTCGCCTGGCGGCTCGCGGTCAGCCGGTGGCGGCGGATGGTCCGCGGCCGCCAGGCCTGGCGGCGGCGGGCCGATCCCGAGGTCAGCGAGGGTCCCGGCCCGGGGGCGGTCGATCTGGAGCGGGCGCTGCGCGGTATGCCGGCCCGGCAGCGGCAGTGCGCCGCCCTCTACTACGTCTGCGACCTGCCGGTGGAACAGATAGCCGCCGAGACCCGTCTGTCGGCGGGGACGGTGAAGACGCACCTCTTCAGGGCGCGGGCCAGACTCGCGGGCCTGCTCGACCAGCACGGCCGGGTACGGACGACGGACGGGGGACGGCTGTGACGACCGACCACGAGGAACGGGTGGCGGACCAGCTGCGGACCGCGGCCGCCCGGGCCGCCGGACGGGTGCGGCCGGTCGGCGCGGGCGTCATCGCCGGGCGGGCCCGGGCCCGGGGGAGGCGGCGGACGCTGGCCGTGGCGGGTGCGGGCGTGCTGGGCGCGGCGACGGCCCTGGCGGCACTGGTGCTCACCGGCGGCGGCACCGGCCCCGGCCCGGTGCCGGTCACGCCCGCCGGTCCGTCCGGGGACACGGCATCCGCGGTCCCGGGACCGCTGCCCACCGGGCCGGCGACTCCGGCGGCAACGCTCCCGGGCCCGCCGCCCGCCACGGACGCCCCGCAGCACAGTCCGACGGCCACGACCCCCCTCCCCGGCGGCCCCCCGCCCCCACCCGCGACCCCGAGCCTGCCTCCGGCGACCCCGGGCCCCTGAGGGCGGCCCCCACGCCGCTGCGTGCGGGGGGAGTGTCTTGAGGGGCGCGGGGAACTGCGCGACAAGCCGCGGACGGGCCGCAGTCGGCAAACGGTCTCCCCTGGTACGGCGGTCATCCGCCGCCCGTGGGGTGCCGGGGTGAGCGTACGCGCCCCGCGCCGAGCCCCGCCGGGCGCTCTGGGGATACCCCCCCACCTGTACCCGCGGCGCACCCGGGGGAGAGCGTGTGGGCCGGGCGCCGTCGGTCCGGCGGGACGCCCCGGGCACAAGGCCCCAGACCCGAGGCCCACGGCGCTCCCGGCTCCGGCCCCAGGACCCTGCCCCGCTCCGCTCCGCCCGCGGCCCCGGCCGTCCGGTTTCGGTGATTCGGGTCACACCTTGTCAACCTACTGGTGACGAACATGCGTATGGGCGGTGAGTACCATCCGACCGTGCAAGGAGCCCGATGGCCGAACCGACCCTGACCACCGACGCCCGACCGTCCGCCGGGGGTCCCCTGCCGGCGTGTCCGGTGCCCGCGCGGCGCGGTGGGCTCAGGGCCCTCCGGGACGCCGCCGGGGGCGGGGCCCGGCGCGGGTGCCGCGGTGCCGGGACCGTGCCGCGGGTCCATCACTGGGACGCCCGCCGTGCCGTCGCGCCCGTGCTCGCGGTCGGCGCGCTGAACGCGCTCGTCCATCTGCTGGTCCTCACCGCGATGCTGCCGTCGGGCTGGTCCCTGCGGGACCGGCTGCTCTCCTGGGACGCGGCCCTCTACACCGACATAGCGACCGAGGGCTATCCGCCGGGCCTCAGTTACGGCGACGACGGCGAGCCGACCGGCAACAACCTCGCCTTCTTCCCGCTCTATCCGCTGCTGATACGGGCGGTGGCCGGGCTCACCGGCCACGACGCGGGCGGGGTCGCGATCGTGCTGGCGCACCTCGCGCTGCTGGGCGCCCTGTTTGCCGTACACGCCCTGCTGACCCGGCTCCACGGGCCGCGCGCTGCCCTCGCGGGGATCGTGCTGCTCGCCGGGGCGCAGCCGATGGCCGTCACCTTCCTGATGGGGTACAGCGAGTCGCTGTTCCTCGCGCTGGCGGCCGCCGCGCTGCTGGCCGCGCACCGGGAGGCATGGCTCACCGCGGGGGTCTTCGGACTGCTGGCGGGGCTCACCCGGCCCGCCGCCTTCGCGGTCGCGGTGGCGCTCGCGGTGGCCGCCGTGGCGGCGATGCGGCGCGCCGACACCACCTCGGCCCGTCCCCTCGCCGCCATCCTGCTGGCCTGCGCCGGGACGCCCGCGTATCTGCTCTGGGTGGGCTGGCGGTCCGGTCAGCTGAACGCCTGGTTCGTGATTCAGGAGGCCGGCTGGGGGACGCGCTGGGACAACGGCGCCGCGTTCCTCTCCTTCCTGGGGTACGCCTGGGAGCACGGCGACGGCTGGGTGCCGGTGAGTACGGCCGTCCTGCTGCTGGTGGCGGTCGGCGCGACGGCACTCGCCTGGCGGCGGGGCAGCTGGCCGCCACTGCTGGTCTACGGGACCGTGATGCTGGTCCTGACCCTGGGGCAGAGCAACTACTACCACTCCAAGCTGCGGCTGCTGGTGCCCGCGCTGGTGTTCCTGCTGCCGTTCGCGGTGGCGCTGGGCCGGGCCCGTACCCGTACCGCCGTCGCCGTCCTGGCCGCGGCCACGCTCTTCGGCTGCTGGTACGGCGCCCATATGCTCACGGTCTGGCGGTACGCCATCTGAGCACCGGCCCCCGCACTCCCGCCCCCGGACCGGGGAGCGGGGCCGTCAGCTCTCCAGCGGGGTCACCGACAGATCGTCCCCCAGGGCCGCCGCGACCGCCGCCACCCGTGCGTGGTCGGCCATCCGGCGGGTCAGATACGCCACGCCGTGTCCGCGCTCCGCGGACCACCAGGCGGCCGAGCCGCCGATCCCGCCCTTGGCGATCTTCGTCCGGTCCCGCAACAGGCCCAGGGTCCAGGTCAGCTCGGTGCCGAACACCTCGTCGTGGCCGGTGACCTGCGGTGCGAGGAACTCCCGGTGCACCTCGGGCCCCAGCAGCTCCGCCACCGCCCCGGCCTCGTCCGTCAGCCCGGCGAAGAACCGGGCCGTGGACGGCGCGGTGGTGTGGAGGTTCACCGCGCCGAACACCGAACGGCGCCACGCGGCCGAGTTGACCGTCGCCGGGTCCAGCGGGCCCGCGGGGATCCGCAGCCAGGGCGCGGCGGGCAGCTGTCCGGCCCACCCGGAATCGGCATGCTCCAGATCGGCGACCCGTGCCAGCTGTTCCTCCGGGACGCCGAACCAGGCGTCGAGCCCGAGCCGCGGGCGCACCACGCCGTTGAACAGTTCGCCGAGCGTGGTGCCCGCGCCCGCCCGCAGGGCGCCGTCGATCAGATGCCCGTACGTCAGCGCGTGCTCGCCGACGGCAGTACCGGGTTCGTACTCGGGCGGTGCGGCCGCCAGGCTCGCCCGCAGCGCCGTATCGTCCAGCGGATCGGTTCCCGCCGCCGCCGCGGGGAACCGCGGCTGTCCCGCCGTATGCGTCAGCACCTGGCGCAGGGTGGTCCGTTCCTTGCCGGCCCGGCCGTACTCCGGCCAGTACGAGCCGATCGGGCGGTCCAGCTCCAGCGCGCCCGCGCCGACCGCGGCCAGTGCGGTGAGGGCGGCGAACGGTTTCGACAGCGAGTAGGGCTGGACCAGGGTGTCCGCGGTGAAGGGGCGGGTGCGGCCGCTGTCCGCGAAGCCCCCGGAGAGCCGGACGACCTCCTCTCCGGCGCGCCAGACCGAGAGCCCGGCGCCGGACTCGCGGCCGTCGCCGACCAGCTCCTCGAAGACCCGGCGGACGGATGCGTACTGCTCGCCGGCGAAACCGCCGATCCCCGTGGCGACCATGACA
This sequence comes from Streptomyces sp. NPDC003691, assembly GCF_053981115.1. Classification (NCBI taxonomy): domain Bacteria; kingdom Bacillati; phylum Actinomycetota; class Actinomycetes; order Kitasatosporales; family Streptomycetaceae; genus Streptomyces; species Streptomyces sp. NPDC003691. The sequence continues at coordinate 53,011 of NZ_JBSFNQ010000037.1, forward strand.
GAACAACTCCCTATACCCCAGGGGGGTGTTGAGATAAGGAGAATTCACTATACCCCACGGGGGTATTGCGCGACCAGGATTCGATACCCCGCAACCGACGGGAACGAGCCGACCCGGTCCGGTCGTTGATCGCTCACCCGGCCAAACGCCCGCGCGGGCGGGCCCGGTCGGGAATGATGTCCCCGGCACCTCTCGCACGCCTGTACCCCGCCCGTCCGCCCGTCCGCTCCGACCGGAACCTCCCGCACCGCCCGGCACCTCCCCGTACCCCCGTACCCCCGCACCGCCCGGCACCTCCCCGCACCCCCCGGCACCACGGCACTTCCCGGCAGAATCCAGGGCCCGACAGCGACGACGGGCACCCCTCGACGGCGTCACCACCCCCCACGACGGCATTCGGAGGAGAACCATGACCACCGCCCCCCGCCGGCTCCGCCCCTCCCGGCTCCCGGCCCGCGCCACCGTCCCCGCCGCGATCGTCTGCGGCCTGGCCCTGGTGGCCGGGGCCGCCCAGCCCGCCGCCGCGCATGCCGGGGTGAGCGCATCCGACCCGCGCGCCCTCGCCAGGAATGTGACGGTGACCTTCACCTCCGAGGCCGAATCGGAGAAGGCGGGCATCGCCAAGCTCCAGATCGTGCTGCCCCAGGGGCTGTCGCCCGCCGCGGTCCGGCTCACCAAGGCCCCGAAGGGCTGGCAGTTCACCCACTCGCCGGGCGGCTACACCCTTGCCGGCGCCCCCCTGGCCACCGGCACGGACGCCGTGCACAGCATCGCCGTCCAGCAGCTCCCCGACGCGAAGGAGCTGGTGTTCCGCGTTGTCGAGACCTACAGCGACGGCTCGGTCGCCCGCTGGGTGGAGGAGCGGGGCGCGGGCGGCACCCCGGAGAATCCGGCGCCGGTCCTGAAGCTGAAGCCCAAGGCGGCCGGCGCGGTCAAGGTCCCCATCGACCCCGCCCTGATCCCGACCGCCGCGCCCTCCACGGACCCGAAGCCCGCCGATCCCAAGCCCTCGGCCCCGGCGGCGGACGCACCCACCGCGTCGGCGTCGCTGTTCCCCTCCGAGCAGCCCACCGGCGCCGAGACCCCGCCCGCGGCGGAGTCCGCCGGCGACGGCGGTGACGACGGCGGCAACGGACTGCTCATCGGCGGTGCGGTGGCGGCCGGCCTGCTGCTCGCCGTGGTGGGATTCGTGGCGTACCGGCGCCGCTCGGCGGGCGCCTGACTCGGCGGCGGACCCGGCCCCTGACCCGGGCTCGGTGCCGGGCGGCGCGTCCCGCCGCCCGGCTCCCCGCGGCCGCCCCTGCCCTCCTTGCCGGTACCCGCCCGGCCGGTTACCGCCCGGCCAGGGGCTGTTCCGTCCAGATGACCTTGCCGTCCGGGGTGTAGCGGGTACCCCAGCGGTCGGCGAACTGGGCCACCAGGAACAGCCCCCGGCCGCCCTCGTCCGTGCTCGCCGCCTGGCGCAGATGCGGCGAGGTGCTGCTGTGGTCGGAGACCTCGCAGATCAGCGCCCGGTCGCGGATGAGCCGTACCCGGATCGGCCCCGCCGCGTAGCGGATGGCGTTGGTCACCAGCTCGCTCAGGATCAGCTCCGTGGTGAACGCCTCGTCCTCCAGGTCCCACTCCTTGAGGGTGCCCGCCACCCGGGCCCGGACATCGGCGACCGCCGAGGGGTCGGACGGCACCTCCCACTCGGCGACCCGCGAGGTGTCCAGCACTCTGGTACGCCCCACCAGCAGCGCGATGTCGTCGCGCGGATTCTCCGGCAGCAGGGCCCGCAGCACCGCGTCGCAGGTCTCGTCCGGGTTCCGTCCGGGATGCCCGGAGAGGGTGTCGCGCAGCAGCATCAGCCCGTCGTCCATGTCCCGGTCGCGGTCCTCGACCAGACCGTCCGTGTAGAGGACCAGGGTGCTGCCCTCGGGCAGCCGCAGCTGGAGGGTCTCGAACGGCAGCCCGCCCAGGCCCAGCGGCGGACCGCCGGGCACGTTCGCGAACGCGGCCGTACCGTCCGGGTGGACGACCACCGGCTGGACATGGCCCGCCCGGGCCATCGTGCACACACCGGTCGCCGGATCGTAGATCGCGATCAGACAGGTGGCGCCGGTGACGCCCGCCTCCGCGCCCTCCGCGCCGCTGTCCTCCTGGTCGATCCGGACCACCAGCTCGTCCAGATGCCAGAGCAGCTCGTCCGGCGGCAGGTCCAGGGTGGAGAAGTTGTGCACCGCCGTCCGCAGCCGGCCCATGGTCGCGGCGGCGTGCAGCCCGTGACCGACGACGTCCCCCACCACCAGGGCCACCCGGGAGCCGGGCAGCGCGATGATGTCGAACCAGTCGCCGCCGACCCCGCCCAGCCCGCCCAGGCCCGCCTGCGCCGGACGGTAGCGGAACGCCGTCTCCAGCGCGCTCTGCTCCGGCAGCCCGCGCGGCAGCAGACTCCGCTGGAGGGTCACCGCCATGGTGTGCTCCCGGGAGTAGCGGCGGGCGTTGTCGACACTGACGGCGGCCCGCGCCACCAGCTCCTCCGCCAGCGAGCGGTCCTCCTCGTCGAAGGGCTCCGGACGGTCGGAACGCCAGAACATCGCCACCCCCAGAATCACACCGCGGGCCCGCAGCGGGACCGCGATCATCGAATGGAAACCCGCCTCGACCAGCCTGCGGGCCCGTGACTGCGACTGCTGCTCCCAGCCGGTGTAGGCACCCAGGTCGGCTTCGAGGACACCCTCGCCCTTGCCCAGGCCGGCCCCCATCGGGGTGGTCGGCAGAAACCGGATCGTGGTGCCCAGCGCGAACAGCGCCGTATCGGTGCTCGGCCCGCTGAACGCGGTCCGCCGCATATCCGCGCCCGCGCCGGTGGCCGTCGGCTCCTCGCCGCGCAGCACCGCCTCCACCAGATCCACCGTCGCGTAGTCGGCGAACCGGGCGGCGGCGAACTCCGCCAGCTCCTCGCAGGTACGGACCACGTCCAGGGTGGTGCCGATCTTCTCGCCCGCGTCGTACAGCAGCCGCAGCCGCTGCTGGGCCACGTCCACCCGGCCGCTGAGCGCCGCCAGCTCGGTGGTGTCCCGGATGGTGGCGACCGTACCCGCGGGCCCGCCGTCCTGGTCGGTCGCGCGCTGGTTCACGGCCAGCAGCCGCCGTCCCACCCGGTACACCTCGTCGCTGGCGATCCGGCCCGACAACAGCAGTTTCGCCGTATGCGGATCGAGGCCCAGCTCGTCGACCGTGCGGCCCTCGACATGGGCGGGCAGCCCCAGCAGCCGGCGAGCCTCGTCGTTGGCGAGCAGCAGCCGCCGCTCCCCGTCCAGGATCAGCACGCCCTCCCGCACGGCATGCAGGACCGCGTCGTGGTGTTCGTACATCCGGGTCATCTCCTCGGGACCCAGCCCATGGGTCTGGCGCCGCAGGCGCCCGGTCACCAGGGCCGTGCCGACGGTGCCGAGCAGCAGAACGCCCGCGGCCACCCCGAACAGCAGCGGGAACTGCTCCTCGACGACCCCGCTCACACGTTCCAGTGTCACGCCTGCCGACACCAGACCGATGATCGAACCGTCCGCCGCGTGCACCGGCACCGTGGCCTGCACCAGGGGGCCGAGCGGGCCGCCCACCTGCTCCTCGACGATGCCGCCGCGCAGCGCGGGCGTGGTGTCGCCGTAGAACTGCTTGCCGATCAGACCGGGCTCGGGTGCGGTGAGCCGCTTGCCCGCCGGGTCCAGGACCACCACGAAGTCCACCCCCGACAGCTTGCGGGCCGCCTCGGCCTTCGGCTGGAGCACCGCGGAGGGGTCCGGGCTCTTCAGCGCGGCCTCCATACCCGGGGCGTTCGCGAAGGTCTCGGCCACGGCAAGAGAACGCCGGGTGGCCTCCCGCTCGCTGTCCGAATGCGACTGGAGCACGAGCGCGACCATCCCGGCGGCCACCAGCAGCACCACGATGACGACCTGGAGGAGGAAGACCTGCCCCGCGACGCTGCGCATGTCGAGCGGTCCCTGCGCCCGGCGCGTACGCGGGCGCCGGAGCGCGCGCAGACGGCGGAGCAGGCGACCGGAGCGTGCGGTCATGTCCTCTTTCTACACCCGTCGGATACGGCTAGCTATCCGCGCACGACAGAGCGCGCGATGCGGTGGCGCGGGCCGTTCCGGGGCACCACGCGCATGGACCGGCGCACACTGCGTGGGCCGTACGCGGCCGGGCCGTCCCGGGCCGCCGTGACGGGGCCCGGGGCAGGCCCCGGGCCCCGCGCCCCCGGCGCACCGGCCCGGGACCGGACCGTCAGACGCCCGACGGGCTGGGGTCCTCCGTCTGCGCCGGGCCCGGGTCGCGGCTCTCCGGAGCGGCGAACGGGGCCGCGGGGCGGTCCGCCCCGTCCAGCATCCGGGCCTCCTGGTCGGCGCTGCGGGTGTCCAGGCTCAGGACCGTCGTCAGCGCCTCGGCGACCGCCGCGCCCGGGGCCGGCAGCGGCCCCTCGGCCCGCCACGCCACAAATCCGTCCGGCCGCACCAGCAGTGCGCCCCCGGGAGCCACCCCGTGCGCCACCGACCAGTCCGCGCCCTCCTCCGGCACCAGATCGGCGTCCGGGCCCCGGCCGAAGGTGAACACCTCCAGCGGCACCGACAGCCGGGCCGCGTCCTGCTGTGCCACCTCCCGCCAGACCGAGCCCTCGGCGCACAGCAGCACCGGCACCCGCTCGTAGAGGTCGATCGTCGAGATCCGCTCGCCCGCCCGGGTGACCCACAGATGCGGGGCCCGGGTGCCCGGGGCGCCCGTGATCCGCATCGCGTGCGGGACCACCGGGGCCTCCGGGTCGGCGCCCGCGACCGCGCCGCGCGGATAGGCGTACCCCATCGCCACCGTGAGGACGTCGCCCCGGCGGCTGCCCACCGAGGGCGACGGCTCGTACCCGGGGTGGCTGTGCTCCGCCGAGCGGGCGGACGCCCGGGCGCTGGTGGCGCGGGCGACCGGCAGCCGCTCGGTGCCGTAGGTCTCCAGCAGGCCCGGACCCGCCCAGCCCTTGAGCACCGCGGCCAGCTTCCACGCCAGGTTGTGCGCGTCCTGGATTCCGGTATTGGAGCCGAAGGCGCCCGTGGGGGACATCTCGTGCGCCGAGTCGCCCGCCAGGAACACCCGTCCGGACGAATAGCGCTCGGCGACCCGCTCCGCCGCATGCCACGGCGCCTTCCCGGTGATCACCACATCCAGACCGGGCGCGCCGATCGCGGCCCTGATGTGGTCCCGGCAGCGGTCGTCGGTGAAGGCCTCCAGCGGTTCGCCGACCTCCGGATGCCAGGGCGCGTGGAAGACCCACAGCTCCCGGTTGTTCACCGGCAGCAGCGCGCCGTCCGCCCCCGGGCTGTTCAGATAGCAGACGATGAACCGGCGGTCGCCCACCACCTCGGCCAGCCCGTGCGAGGTGAAGGTGACGCTCACGTTGTGGAACAGCTCGCCGTTGCCGCTCTGGCCGATGCCCAGGGCCTCCCGCACCGGGCTGCGCGGGCCGTCCGCCGCGACCAGATAGTCCGCCCGTACGGTGAACCGCTCCCCGGTGACACGGTTCCCGACCAGGCCGGTCACCCCCTCCTCGTCCTGCTCGAACGAGATCAGCTCATGGTCGAAGCGCAGATCCGCCCCGTACTCGCGGGAGCGGGCGTCGAGGACCGGCTCGATGTCGTTCTGGCTGCACAGACACCAGCCGCCGGGGCTGACCACCCGGTGTCCGCCCCCCGGGTCGATCTCCCGGAACAGCCACTCGCCGTCGTCCCCGGCGAGCTGCCGCGCCTGGAGGATCCCGTGGTTGCCCGCCAGGACCGCCGACGCCTCCCGGATCGCCGCCTCCACCCCGGCCACCCGGAACAGCTCCATGGTGCGGAGGTTCATGCCCCGCCCGCGCGGATGCGCCGAGGTGCCCGAGTGTTTCTCGACGAGCAGATGCGGAATGCCGTGGCGGCTGAGGAACAGCGAGGTGGACAGGCCCACCAGGGACCCGCCCACGACAAGGACCGGGACCCGGAGCGCGGGGGCCCCGGCAAGCTGTGCGGCGGTTGCGGTCGCGGAGTGCTTCATGGGCTCGTCCATGGCTTCTCTGTGCCCGGTGCAGGAACGGTTCCCCCGCCCATTCACCCGCATGGTGCCCATCTCTCGCGCCACTTGCGCGGCACGACCACGATCGGATCACGGGAGCGCCCCGCGCCCCCGAGGGACCGGCCCGTGCGGCCGGGCGACCGGGCCCCCGCCCGGACCGCCCGCCCCGCCGGCCGCCCCCCGAGGGCCGCGGGAACACCCGTACGGCCCCCGGAAACGGAACATCAGCACAGGTACAGGCGACGGACGTGACGACGGAGCGGCGGGCGACCGCCACGCGACCGGCGGGCGTGGTCGCGAAGGAGTGTGAACACCGATGACCACCCTGTCGGAACGCATATCGCAGTCCGTCTTCGACGGCTCCCGGCTCCGCGTGATCCTCCTGCTCGACCTCTACGAAGGAGCCCAGAAGGAGTTCCTGGAGGCGTACGAGCACATGCGCAACAGCGTGGCCTCGGTCCCCGGCCACATCAGCGACCAGCTCTGCCAGTCCATCGAGAACCCCTCCCAGTGGCTGATCACCAGCGAATGGGAGAGCGCCCCGCCCTTCCTGGCCTGGGTGAACAGCGAGGAGCACGTCCAGACCGTCCAGCCGCTGCACAGCTGCGTCCGCGACACCCGGTCGCTGAAGTTCAATGTGCTGCGCGAGACCGGACAGGCCTTCAGCATCAGCCCCGAGCAGCTGCGCAGGCCCGCTGACGCCCGGGCGTCCGTCCGGGTCGGCGACGGCGTCGTACGCCACGCCCTCACCTTCACCGTGAAGCCGGGCAGTGAACAGACCGTCGCCAAGATCCTGGCCGGCTACAGCTCGCCCGCCGCCCGGGTCGACGACCACACCCGGCTCCGCCGCACCTCCCTCTTCATGCACGGCAACCGGGTCGTACGGGCCATCGAGGTCCAGGGCGATCTGATGGCCGCACTGCGGCACGTGGCCAAGCAGCCCGAGGTACGGGCCGTGGAGGAGGCCATCAACCCCTATCTGGAGCAGGACCGGGACCTCGACGACGCCAACTCCGCCCGGGTCTTCTTCACCCGCGCGGCCCTGCCCGCCGTCCACCATGTCTCCGCGGAGGGCCGCCCGCCCGGCGAAGTCAACCGGCACGCCCTCTTCTACCAGGCCAAGGAGGGCTGCGGACTGGCCGTCGCCCGGCTCCTCGCCCAGCAGGACGAGGAGGCCGCCGCCCACGACCGGGACCCGATCGTCTCGTCCACCGTCTTCCACCGCGACGACATCGTCGTCCGGCTGATCGACGTCAGCGGCCCGATCGCGGACCACACCGTCCTCGCCCTCGGCGTCCAGGGCGCCCGCAAGACCGCGACCCTCGCCAAGCTCCTCGCCGACGGCGGCGAACTGCCGCACACCGCGGCCGACGTCGCCGAAGGGGACCCGGGCGTCGCCAGCTTCGTCACCCGCGCCGATATGCAGCTCATCACCGACCGGTTCGCCCCGGACGAGAGCTGACCCGCCGCGACCGCACCACCCGCAACGCAACGCCCGGGGCCGGCCCGGGCGGCGCGCACCGGCCCCCGGGCCCCGCGCGCCCGGACCGGCGCCCACGTCTGGAGGAAGCCAGCATGACCACGCACAGCCAACGCATCGTGGACCTCAGCGAGACGCAGCCCAACACCCGTCGCGGCGGCGATCTGCGCGCCATGCTCACCCCCACCGCGGTGGGGGCCACAAGCGGCTTCATGGGCCTCGGCATCGTGCTGCCGGGCGAATTCATCGCCGAGCACTACCACCCGTACTCCGAGGAGTTCGTGTTCGTCGTGAACGGCCTCCTCGAAGTCGACCTGGACGGCGAACCGCACCCCCTCCGGCCCGACCAGGGGCTCCACATCCCCAAGAACATGCGGCACCGCTTCCGCAACGTCGGCAATGTCGAGGCCCGGCTGGTCTTCCACCTCGGCCCGCTCGCGCCCCGCCCCGAACTGGGCCATGTCGACACCGAGGTCAATCCGGCGGCCACCCCCGCGGGCGGCCCGCCGGAACGGTCCGGAGCCGTCTCATGACCCGGCGGGTGGCGGTCACCGGGGTCGGCGTGGTCGCCCCCGGCGGGGTCGGCGCCCCGGCGTTCTGGGACCTGCTCGCGAACGGGCGCACCGCGACCCGCGGCATCACCCTCTTCGACCCGGCCGGGTTCCGCTCCCGGATCGCCGCCGAGGTCGACTTCGAGCCCGAGGCCCACGGCCTGAGCCGGGACGACACCGAACGGCAGGACCGCTACATCCAGTTCGCGCTGGTCGCGGCCGCCGAGGCGATACGCGACGCGGGGCTCGACCCCGACCGCGACGACCCCTGGCGGACCGGTGTCTTCCTCGGCAGCGCCGTGGGCGGCACCACCCGGCTGGAACACGACTACGTCGCCGTCTCCGCCTCCGGGAACCGCTGGGCCGTCGACCACCGGCCCGCCGCACCCCATCTCCACCGGGCGTTCTCCCCCAGCACCCTCGCCTCCGCCGTCGCCGAACAGTGCGGCGCCAAGGGGCCGGTCCAGACCGTCTCCACGGGCTGCACCTCCGGTCTCGACGCCGTCGGCTACGCCTTCCAGGCCATCGAGGACGGCCGCGCCGACATCGTCGTCGCGGGCGCCTCGGACTCCCCGATATCCCCGATCACCGTCGCCTGCTTCGACGCCATCAAGGCGACCTCGCCCAACAACGACGACCCCGAGCACGCGTCGCGCCCCTTCGACGCCGACCGCGACGGATTCGTCATGGGGGAGGGCGGCGCGGTCCTCGTCCTGGAGGAGCTGGAACACGCCAGGGCCCGCGGTGCCCGCGTCTACTGCGAGATCGGCGGATACGCCACCTTCGGCAACGCCTACCACATGACCGGGCTCACCCCCGAGGGACTGGAGATGGCCCGCGCCATCGACCACGCCCTGGACCACGCCCGGATCGACCGGACCGCCGTCGACTACGTCAACGCGCACGGCTCCGGCACCAAGCAGAACGACCGCCACGAGACGGCCGCCGTCAAACGGTCGCTCGGCGACCACGCCTACCGGACGCCGATGAGCTCCATCAAATCCATGGTGGGCCACTCCCTCGGCGCGATCGGCGCGATAGAGCTGGTCGCCTGTGTCCTCGCGATGGACCGCCAGGTCGTACCGCCGACGGCCAACTACGACACCCCCGACCCCGAGTGCGACCTGGACTACGTGCCCCGCACCGCCCGCTCCCGGAAGCTGCGCACCGTGCTCTCCGTCGGCAGCGGCTTCGGCGGGTTCCAGTCCGCGGTCGTCATGAACCGGCCCGCCGGCCGGACCAGTGGGAGGACCTGATGGGCAGCGCGAGCAGACCGGCGCACCGCCGCGGCCGGACACCGGAGCGCCGGACCGTGGTCACCGGTATCGGGGTCGTGGCCCCCAACGGCATCGGCGCCGACGTCTTCTGGAAGTCCACCCAGGAGGGCATCAGCGTCATCGACCGGGTGACCCGCGAGGGCTGCGAACAACTGCCGCTGCGGGTCGGCGGCGAGGTCCGCGACTTCGAGCCCGGCGCCATGGTCGAGGACCGCTTCCTGGTCCAGACCGACCGTTTCACCCACTTCGGGATGGCCGCCGCGGATCTCGCCCTCGCCGATGCCCGGCTGGGCCGCGCCGACTACGAGAAGTTCCCCTTCGGCGTCGGCGTGGTCACCGCGTCCGGCTCCGGCGGCGGCGAGTTCGGCCAGCGCGAACTCCAGCAGCTGTGGGGCCGCGGCTCCCGCTTCGTCGGCCCCTACCAGTCGATCGCCTGGTTCTACGCGGCCAGCACCGGCCAGATCTCCATCCGCGGCGGCTTCAAGGGCCCCTGCGGAGTGGTCTGCAGCGACGAGGCCGGCGGCCTCGACGCCCTGGCCCATGCCGCCGGAGCCGTCGCCCGCGGCACCGACGCCGTCGTCGTCGGCTCGGCGGAGGCGCCCCTCGCGCCCTACTCGGTGGTCTGCCAGCTCGGCTACGAGGACCTGAGCCGGGCCGACGACCCGGAGCGCGCCTACCGGCCCTTCACCGCGGACGCCTGCGGCTTCGCCCCCGCCGAGGGCGGCGCGATGCTGGTCGTCGAGGAGGAGAACGCGGCGCTGCGCCGCGGGGTGCGGCCCCGGGCGTATATCGCCGGGCACGCCGCGACCTTCACCGGACCGGGCCGCTGGGCGGACTCCCGGGAGGGGCTGGCCCGGGCGATCCGGGGCGCGCTGGAGGCCGCGGGCAGCGCCCCGGAGGAGATCGACGTGGTCTTCGCCGATGCGCTGGGCACCCCCGAGGCCGACCGGGCGGAGGCCCTCGCGATCGCCGACGCGCTGGGCGGCCACGGCACCCGGGTGCCGGTGACCGCGCCCAAGACCGGCATCGGGCGGGCCTACTGCGGCGGCCCGGTGCTGGACGCGGCCGCCGCCGTGCTGGCCATGGAGCACGGACTCGTACCGCCGACCCCGAACGTCTTCGACGTCTGCCACGACATCGACGTCGTCACCGGCAAGGCGCGGCGGACACCGCTCCGGACGGCGCTGGTGCTCAGCCGGGGCCTGATGGGGTCGAACGCGGCGCTGGTGCTGCGCAGCGCGGCCCCGGAGTGACCACCGGCCCGGGACCACCGGCCCGCTGACCCCGGCCCGCGTACCACCGGCCCCGAACCACCGGAAACCCCTCAACCGTACGAAGGAGCAGACCCCATGGACAGCCTGACCTCCGGCGCACTGGCCGAGCTGATGCGCAAGAACGCCGGTGTGAACGTCGACCCGGCCGCCTTCGCCGGCGCGCCCGACACCCCGTTCGAGGACTACGGCCTCGACTCGCTCGGCCTGCTCGGCATCGTCGCCACGCTGGAGAACCACTACGGCCGGCCGATGCCGCAGGACGCCGAGCGCTGCAAGACCCCCCGCGAGTTCCTCGCACTCGTCAACGACACCCTTCTCAAGAGCGGAGCCTGACGTGCCCGGACACACCGAGAACGAGATCACCGTGGCCGCACCCCTGGATCTCGTCTGGGACATCACCAACGACCTGGAGAACTGGCCGGAGCTGTTCAGCGAGTACGCCTCGGTCGAGATCCTCGAACGGGCCGGCGACACCACCACCTTCCGGCTGACCATGCACCCGGACGAGAACGGCAAGGTGTGGAGCTGGGTCTCCGAGCGCACCCCCGACCGGGCCAACCGCCAGGTGCGGGCCCGCCGGGTGGAGACCGGCCCGTTCCAGCACATGGACATCGAGTGGGAGTACACCGAGGTGCCCGGCGGCACGCGGATGCACTGGCGCCAGGACTTCGCGATGAAGCCGGACGCCCCCGTCGACGACGAGTGGATGACCGACAACATCAACCGCAACTCCAAGATCCAGATGGCGCTGATCCGCGACAAGATCGAGGCCCGCGCCCGGACGGGGGCCCGGCGGTGAGCGCGGACACCGGTACCCGCCGTACGGCGGCGGAGCCGGGCGCGGACACCGTCCACCGGGCGCTGATCGTGGCGCGGATGGCGCCCGGCTCGGCGGACGGGATCGCCGGGCTGTTCGCCGAATCCGACCGGGGCGAGCTGCCGCATCTGGTGGGCGTCACCCGGCGCAGCCTCTTCCAGTTCGGCCCCGATCTCTATCTGCACCTGATCGAGTCGGACCGGCCGCCGGGACCGGCGATCGCGAAGGTCACCGAGCACCCGGAGTTCCGTGAGCTGAGCGACCGGCTCCAGGCGTACGTCTCCCCGTACGACCCGGCGACCTGGCGGGGGCCCAAGGACGCGATGGCCCGCCAGTTCTATCTGTGGGAGCGCGGCTGACGGCCGTCCACGGCCGGACACGGTACGGCCCCGGGAACCGGAGGTTGGGGTTCCCGGGGCCGTGGCGTATGCGCCGCCGGTCCGGGATCGGCCGGACCGGCGGCGCGGGTGCCCGCGCTATCCCGCGTGTTCGGGCACGACGGACTCGAAGGCGTGCAGATAGGCGTTGACCGGCCGGATCTCGCCGACCGGCAGCCCGGCCTGGGTGATCCGCTCCACCATGCTCTCGCGGGTGTGCTTGGCGCCGCCCACGTTCATCAGCAGCAGCAGGTCCATCGCGGTGGTGAACTTCATGGACGGGGTGTCGTCGACGAGGTTCTCGATGACCACCACCCGGGCGCCCGGCCGGGCCGCCGCGATCACGTTCCGCAGGGTCGCCAGGGTGCTGTGGTCGTCCCACTCCAGGATGTTCTTGATGATGTAGAGGTCGGCCGAGACCGGGATCTCCCGGCGGCAGTCGCCGGGCACGATGTCCGCCCGGTCCGCCAGCTCGCCGCCCTCCCGCAGCCGGGGGTCGGCCTTGGCGACCACATCGGGCAGGTCCAGCAGGGTGCCCCGGAGCCGCGGGTGCTTCTCCAGCAGGCTTGCCAGCACATGCCCCTGGCCGCCGCCGATGTCGACGACGGAGGAGACCCCGGTGAGATCGAGCAGATCGGCGACTTCCAGCGCGGACTGCCGGCTGGAGGTGGTCATGGCCCGGTTGAAGACATGGGCCGACTCGTGGGCGTCCTGGTGCAGGTACTCGAAGAAGCCCTTGCCGAACAGCTCGTCGAAGACGTTGTCCCCGGTGCGCACCGCGTCGTCGAGGTGCGGCCAGGCCGCCCAGGTCCAGGGCTCGGTGCACCACAGCGCGATGTACTTCAGCGACTGCGGGTCGTCCTCGCGCAGCATCCGGGACATCTCGGTGTGGACGAAGGTGCCGTCGGGGCGTTCGGCGAAGATGCCGTAGCACGACAGGGCCCGCAGCAGCCGCCGCAGCGGCTTGGGCTCGGCGGTGACGACGGCGGCGAGCTTCTCGACCGTGGTGGGCGCGTCACCGAGGGCGTCGGCGACGCCGAGCCGGGCGGCGGCCCGTACGGCGGCGGCGCAGGCCGCCCCGAAGACGAGTTCGCGCAGCCGCATCGCCGGCGGCGGCAGCGCCCGGGCGTCGTCGAGCTGGGTGGCGGTGGGTCTGGTGCCGAGGGTTGTCATGGCGTTCGCTCGTTCTCCTGCTCTCCCGGCGCGGGGGTGCGGCGGGTTCGGCGGTACGGGGACGGGTGCGGCCGGCCGCCTCTCCCGGCACGGGGTGCGGCGGGTCCGGCGCCACCGGTACGGGTGCGGGGCCGGGCGGGGGAGTGCCGCCGGGTCAGCAGAGCCCTGCGGGCTTGGACGAGGCGCAGTTGTTCTTCCGGAACGTGTTGCCCGTGCCGTTGCCCCGGTCGACGAGATCCGCGGCGACATTGCCGGTCACCGTGTTGTGCTCGACGACATTGGCGGTGTTCACGGCCCCGACATAGCTCTCGGCCAGCACGATCCCGCCCGCCAGCAGGGTGTCGCTCTGGTGGCCGCGGACCGAGTTGCCCCTGATGACGGTGGCGTCCGAACCGGTGAGCACGATTCCGGAGCCCTGGATGGCGGGCAGCCGGGGCGTCGCCGCGCAGAACTTGTTGTTCTCGTGGATGGTGTTCGAGCGGATCGTGATGTCACCCGAGCCCGGCCGGGACTCGTCGCTCACCACGAAGATCCCGGCGCAGTTGCCGGTGATCTCGTTGGAGTGGGTGGAGAGGTTCCTGATCCGCTTCAGCATCACACCGAGCCGGTTGTCGGTGAGCGTGTTGTCGGCGACGACCGTCCCGAGGCTGTCGTTGGCCGCGGCCTCGTGCCCGACGATGTTCGTCAGCATGATGCCGGCGTCCTTGTTCTCCCGGGCGGTGTTGCCGCGGAAGACGGCGCGGGTGGACTTCTCCTGGCCCAGTCCCCAGGTGCCGTTCTTCTCGGCGACCACCTCCCGGACGGTCAGCCGGTCGGTACGGGAGGCCCAGAGGCCACCCTTGGTGAAGCCGGAGAGCGTCAGGGAGCGGATCGTCACGCCCGTGACCTCGGCGGTCTCGGTGCCGGTCACACAGATGCCGTTGCCCGCCGTGGCGCAGGCGCTCGCCGCCCGGCCCGTGGTCTCCGCGGCGGCCGGGGGCGAGATCACGGTCCCGGGGCCCGCGCCGCGCAGGGTGATGCCGGAGGTGGTGATCTCCACGCTCTCGCGGTACGTCCCCGGGGCGACCACGATCACATCGCCCGGCGCCGCGGCGTCCACCGCCGCCTGGATGGACTCCCCGGGGTGCACGGTGTGCCGGCCGCCGTGGTGCGCGGGGGCGGCGGCCACCCCGGAGACGACCGCCGCGGCCGCGACGGCCAGCGCACCCGCGCGTCGCCGGTGCTGACGGTATGAATGGTGGTTTTTGTGATGATTGGTCATACGGTGACGCTAGGGGCGTTCCCCGGCCCCTGCCACACGGAACCACCCGAAGGCTTCGCCCTCTGCTGCGACCGGGTTGTTTTCCGCGCCGCGCCCCGGAACGCCCGCTCGCGGAGTTGTCCCGGCCGTACCCTCGCGGGAGGGTCCGCTCCGGGCTCCCACCACCGTTCGGGAGGCCGCCCGTGAGGATCTATGTGACCAGCGTCTTCGTCGACGACCAGGACAAGGCCCTGCGCTTCTACACCGATGTCCTGGGCTTCGAGAAGAAGACCGAGATCCCGCTGGGCGCCGCCCGCTGGCTGACCGTGGTCTCCCCGGAAGCCCCCGACGGCACGGAACTCCTCCTGGAACCCGACGGCCACCCCGCGGTGGGACCGTACAAGACGGCCCTGGTCCGCGACGGCATCCCGGCCGCGTCCTTCGCCGTCGACGACGTCCGCGCGGAGTACGACCGCCTGCGCGCCCTGGGGGTGCGGTTCACCCAGGAACCGACGGCGATGGGTCCGGTCACCACGGCGGTTCTGGACGACACTGTCGGGAATCTGATCCAGATCGTGCAGATGGCCCAGGGCGTGTCCTGAGGTCCCGGCCGGACCGGGCCCCGGCCGCCGGACCCGGCTCAGTCGGGAGGATCCTCCCGCCAGCCCGGTCCCCGGAAGTGCAGATGCTCCGGTACGGCGGCCCGGATCGCGGCCACCAGCCGGTGGCCGTCCGCGTAGGCGTGTTCGTTCACGTCGATGGAGCAGTGTCCCCGGCCCAGGAGAAGAACACCGTTCTCCCATTCGAGGAGGCCGGCCGCGTCAGCGAACGTCACGTAATGGACGTCGTCGGGGTCGCGCACGTGCCACAGGCCGTCGTCGGTCACCACCATGCGCGCCCGGCGCACCTCCCGGTGGCGCAGCCGTTCGTACGCCTTCGGCCGGAAGACGGTCCCCGGCGCGGGGGTGCCGTACACCCAGCATCCCAGCGGGGGCACCGGGCCGCCGTCGGGGCGCGGCAGGTGCGGTACGAGGCCCTCCGGCACCACCATCAGCGCGGTGCGCAGCGCGGCGGCGCAGGCGGTGCGGACCCGGTCCGGGGTGACCGCGGCGAGGTCCGCCAGCCGGGTGCCGGGGTCCCGGTACTCCCGGTCCAGCAGCAGACAGGTCGCGGCCTCCACGAGTTCGTCCATCGTGTGGTCGGGGGATTCCCATCTGCCCCGGTAGCCCGCCACCTCCTGGGCGAGTTCCGCCTCGGTGGGGTCCTCGGCGGCGAGGCGCAGCGCCTCCTGCCACATCAGCTCCGCGACCTGCTGCTCGTAACCCTCCCGGGCGTCGGGCAGGAAGAACGACTCGGCCGTGCCGGGACCGACGAGGAGGGCGCAGTCCCGGACGTCGTACGAGAGGGCGTTCCGGTGCCGCAGGGCCCGCACGAGCCGGTCCCGGAAGAGGGCGTGCGCCAGCACGGCGGCGGGGTCCCCGGGGTCCGTACGCCAGGACATACCGGGGTCGGAGACCTCCTCGGCGGAGAACCAGGCCGCGCCGGTGACCGCTTCGGGCTCCATGGCCCGGCGGGAGGCCGGACGCCGGCCCTCGGGGAGGGGCAGCCGCAGGCCCTCGGGGGGCGGTCCGGAGAGCACCAGGACGGCGTTCTCCCGGTGGAAGAACCGGTCCGCGGCCGCCCGGACGGCACCGGCGGGAACGCCGTGGATCCCGGGGCCCTCGTGGTTCGCCGAGCCCGCCCCGGAATGGCCGTAGCGGCCCCACAGCAGGATCCCCGCCATCTCGCCGACGGGGTCGGTGTTGCTGGTGGCCAGCACCTCCGCCTCATGGGCCAGCCGGTCCAGCGGCAGCCGGGACAGACCGCGGCAGACGGCGTCCAGGTGGTTCACCACCTGCTCCGGTGTCCCCGACGCCCCGAAGCAGGTGTTCTCGAGACTCCACCAGTCCAGGGTGAGGTGGTGCGTCCGCGGCAGCGTGCTCGCCGCGAGATGGGCGACGAGCCGGATCGCGCCGCGTGTCGCGCGGGGGTCGTCCAGCGCGCCGGCGCCGAAGACCAGGACCGCTTCGAGCGGACCCTGGCGGTCACCGGTCCACAGAACCGGTACGCCATCGATGTGATCATGGTGCATCCCGGGAGGATACGAGCGCCCGCCGACCGTGTCCGCCCCTGATGCCGAATCGTTTCAGCGCGGTTTTCCGCCCGGTATGCCCCCGGCCTCCGGCGGAACTTCCGGCCGCCGGAGCCGCCCGGGCGGAAAAGGTGTGGCGCCCCGCCGCCCGGACCCTCTAGCGTGAGGGCATCGCCCACGGCGACCGCCCCCGCGCGGTTGCCGCCGGGGCCGGACCGACGAGAAGAGGAGGTGTGCGACATGACCGTCATTGCGCTGAGCGCTGCCCGTGACCTGAAGTCCGTCCACTCCACCTCCGTGGTCCCCGGCTGACCTCTCCGTACCCCTGTACATACGTACTCCGGTACTCCGCGCGCCCGAGGCGCGCCGCCGGGACCGCCCTCCGAAGGGTCCCCCTTGAACATCTCCACCACCGGCAGCACCCCTTCCGGCAGCACCACCGGTCACCATGCCCTGGTCTCCTACGGCTGGGACGAGGGCTGGGACACCGCCTTCGCCCCGTACGCCGCCGAAGGACTCACCGCCGGGCGGGTCGTCCGTGTCGACCGCGGTCAGTGCGATGTGGTGACCGCCGGCGGCACCGTCCGGGCCGATACCGCGTTCGTCACCCCGCACGACCCGCTCCGGGTCGTCTGCACCGGCGACTGGGCCGTCCTCGAACCGCCCGGCGGCGACCCGCGCTACGTCCGTACGTATCTCCCGCGCCGGACGGCCTTCGTCCGGTCCACCTCCTCCAAGCGCTCCGAGGGCCAGATCCTCGCGGCCAACGCCGACACCGCGATCATCGCCGTATCGCTCGCGGGGGAGCTGGACCTCGGCCGGGTCGAGCGCTTTCTCGCGCTGGCCTGGGAGAGCGGGGCGACCCCGGTCGTCGTGCTCACCAAGTGCGACCTCGTCCCGGACGCGACCGGGCTCGGCTATCTCGTCTCCGATGTCGAGGCCGTCGCGCCCGGCGCCCAGGTGCTGCCGGTCAGCGCCCGTACGGGCGAGGGCATGGACGTCCTCGCCGCCGTCGTCGCGGGCGGTACGAGTGTGCTGCTCGGCGTCTCCGGCGCCGGGAAGTCCACCCTCGCCAACTACCTCGTCGGCGAGGACAGCATGCTGGTCGAAGCCGTCCGGGAGATCGACGGCAAGGGCCGGCACACCACCACCACCCGCAATCTCCTGCCGCTGCCCGGCGGCGGGGTCCTGATGGACACCCCGGGTCTGCGGGGCGTCGGCATGTTCGACGCGACCACCGGCGTCAACCAGGTCTTCTCGGAGATCGAGGAACTCGCCGCCGACTGCCGCTTCCACGACTGCGCCCACCAGGCCGAGCCGGGCTGCGCGGTGCTCGCCGCGGTCGACGCCGGGACGCTGTCCGAGCGGCGGCTGGAGAGCTTCCGCAAGCTCCTCCGGGAGAACCGGTACATCGTGGCGAAGACCGACGCGCGGGCCCGCGCCGAACTCCGCCGCGAATGGCGGCTGAGGGGCGCCGAAGGACGCGCCGCGATGGAGGCCAAGCGCGGCCGCCAGGGGCGCTGACACACCGCGGGGACCGGGCGGCAACGGGCTTTCGCACCGCTGCCGACCGGTCCCCGCGGCCCTCACTCCTCCTGGTCGAGACCCCAGCTGTGGATCTTCCTGGGGTGGATCCGGATCAGCTCCTCGCTGAAGTGCGGCCCCAGCTCGTGGGGGCCGGTCAGCAGCTCGGCCTCGCCCCGGATGTCGACGCCGCGCACCCGCCACGGCCGTACGCTCACGATGTCGTCGACGACCAGCGCGACCTTGGGGTTCGACTGGAGGTTGCGCCACTTCTTCGTCGTCGCGAGGGCATAGCCCCCGACCAGGATCGTGCCGTCGTCCTGGGGGAAGAAACCGACGGGATTGGCCTGCGGCTGCCCCTTCGGGTCGACGGTGGCCAGCCGCCCCAGCCGCTGGGTCGCGAGATAGGCACGCTCGGCCTCGGTGAATTCGGTCATGATCCCAGCCTCACACGCTGCGGCACCCCCGGGGTAACCCGTGGGGACCGTCATGCACCACCCGCCAGGACGGCGCCCAGCCAGGCCCCCGTGATCAGCAGACAGCCGAAGAGTTCCACCAGCACACTGCCCCCGGCCGCGCGCATCACCTGACGCGTCGCCGCCACCGCCTGGCCGTGGCCGCCGAGACGGCGGCGTTCGCAGAAGTAGACACCCGCCACAAAGCCCGGGATCGCGCCGATCACCGGCAGCAGCACGAACCCGGCCACCGCGCCCGCACCCGCCCAGACGGCGGTCCGGCCGGTGGCACCGGAGTCGTGGATCCGCCGGGCCGGCATCAGCCAGAGCACCACCTGGACCAGCAGGAGCAGGGCGGTCGAGCAGACCAGCAGCGTCCAGGCGAGCCCGGTCTGCTCGTGCAGCGCCCACCAGAGCATCGCGGCCCAGACGAGCCAGCGGCCGGGGACACCGGGCACCAGGACCCCGGCCAGCCCGAACGCAAAAACGCACCCCAGGAGGACCTCCTGCCACACACCACCCACGCCCACCAGGTTCCCCCAACCCGGGTCACCCTGCCTGTTGTGGGCCCGGTGCGGTGGGGGAGGGAGCGGGGGAGGGAGAGGTGCGGGGTGGTGCGCGGGCGCATTTCGGGAAGCCCCGTTTTGCCGTCCCGTCCGCGGTGGAACATAAGGGCATGAGTGAGCAGGGGGAGACACCCGCCGCACCGGACGACTGGTGGCACCGGCTGTACGAGGAGCCCCCGGCACCCCCGGCCCGGCCCGCGGGAGCCCCGCCGCCGGTGGACGGGACCGGCCTCGACGAACACTTCGCCTCGGCCGCCGAAGCCGTGTCCGGCCGGGAGCCCGTGGTGTCGGCGGAGCCCGGGACGGAGGCGGTCACGGAGGCGGCCCCGCCGGAGCCGGAGCCGGAGCCGGTGACCCGGCCGGACACGGTGACGGAGACGGCCCTCCCGGAGCCGGAGCCGGTGGCCGCCGGGCCGGAGCCCGAGCCGGAGCCGGAGCCGGAGACCGTGGCTGTCGCGGAGAGTGGTCCGGTACGCCCCCGCGCCTGGTGGGACCCGGCCCCTGCCCCTGCCCCGGCCCGGGACGATCCCGCGGAGCCCGCCCCGGAAGCCGCCGCCGCTCCTGCCCCGGCCGCGGAGCCCGCACCGCCGCCCCCGCACGATGCGACGCTCCCCTCGCTCCCCGCCCCCGCGCCCCCGGCCCCCGCTCCGCTGCCGCGCCGGGAGCCCGTCGCGCGGCCCGGGCCCGTCACGGCGTCGCGGTCCCGGCGCAGGGCCGCCGCCGGAGTACCGGATCCACGGGTGGCCGTACCGGTGGCACCGGCGGCGGACGCCGGTCCCCCCTTACGCTCCGGGCATATCGGCGACGGCCCCCCGACCTACGATCCGGAGCCCACCGCGCTGCCGCCCGCCGATCCCGAGGACCTCGGCGAATCCGTTCCCGACACCGTCCTCGACGGGGCCCGGTACGGCCGCTGGACCCTGCGGGCCGCCTCCGTACGCGGCGACTCGGCACGGTTCCGCGGCGAACACCGCCGGGACGCGCTCCTCACGGTCCGGTTCGGCACCGGGGACGAGGCGCTGATCCTGGTGGCCGTCGCCACCGGAGACCGGTCCGACGACGGCGCGCACCGCACCGCCGCGGACGCCTGCCGTCTGCTCGCCGCTGCCGTCGGCCGCAGCCGTACCGGGCTGGCGGCCGATATCCGGGCCGGGCGGCGCGACGTCCTGCGCGCCGGGCTGCACCGGCTGGCCGACCGCGGCGCCGGCCGGCTGCGACCGCCGAACCCCGGGACCGGTCCCGGCACGGCGGGACTGGGTGCCCTGCTGCTCACCGCCGACCCCCACTGCCGTACCCGGGTGTTCTTCGGCACCGGACCCGGCGGGCTCTTCCGGCTGCGCGCCGGGGAGTGGTCCGAACCGGCCCCCGCCGCACCCGGCGACACGTTCCGCTTCCACACCGGGGACGCCCGCCCCGGGGACACCCTGCTGATGGCCGGACCCGGGTTCGCCGAACCCCTGCGCGGCGCCCCCGGGCTGGCGGACGAACTGGCGCGGCGCTGGCGCCCCGCGGGCCCGCCGGAACCGGCCGCCTTCCTCGCCGACGTACAACTGCGGGCCAAGGGGTACGCCGACGACCGGACCGCCGTCGCCGTCCACGAGGCCCCCGGCTGACCGCCCGGACGCCCTTTCCCCGGCGCCCGGGCCGGTACCGGGGCCACCGGGACCGCAGCGGAGGCGGGAAACCGGCTTCCGTGGGTTGATGGAATTCCGCGCCGTCAACAGGAGGAAGGGCGTCCGTCCCATGGCGAAGCAGAACGTGGCGGAGCAGTTCGTCGACATTCTCGTCCGTGCGGGAGTCCAGCGGCTCTACGGAGTCGTCGGCGACAGCCTCAATCCCGTCGTCGACGCCATCCGCCGCAACTCCGGCATCGAGTGGATCCAGGTACGCCACGAGGAGACCGCCGCCTTCGCGGCCGGGGCCGAGGCGCAGCTCACCGGAAAGCTGGCCGCCTGCGCGGGCTCCTGCGGCCCCGGAAACCTCCATCTCATCAACGGTCTCTACGACGCCCACCGCTCCATGGCCCCCGTGCTCGCCCTTGCCTCCCATATCCCCTCCGGTGAAATCGGTCTCGGCTACTTCCAGGAGACCCACCCGGACCAGCTGTTCCGCGAGTGCTCCCACTACAGCGAACTGATCTCCAACCCGAAGCAGATGCCCCGGCTGCTCCAGACCGCCATCCAGCACGCCATCGGGCAGAGCGGGGTCAGTGTGGTCGCCCTGCCGGGCGACATCGCCTCGCAGCAGGCGCCGGAGCAGTCCGCCCGGACGGCCCTGGTCACCTCCCGTCCCTCGGTACGCCCCGGCGACGGTGAGATCGACAAACTGGTCCGGCTGATCGACGAGGCCGACCGGGTGACCCTGTTCTGCGGCAGCGGCACCGCGGGCGCCCATGCCGAGGTGATGGAGTTCGCCGGGCGGGTGAAGGCCCCCGTCGGCCATGCCCTGCGCGGCAAGGAATGGATCCAGTACGACAATCCCTATGACGTCGGGATGAGCGGGCTCCTCGGCTACGGCGCCGCCTACGAGGCCACCCACGAGTGCGATCTGCTGATCCTGCTGGGCACCGACTTCCCGTACAACGCCTTCCTGCCCGACGATGTGAAGATCGCGCAGGTCGATATCCGGCCCGAGCATCTCGGCCGCCGCTCCCGGCTGGACCTCGCGGTCTGGGGCGATGTCCGGGAGACGCTGCGCTGTCTGAACTCCCGGGTCCGGGTCAAGAACGACCGCCGCTTCCTCGACCGGATGCTGAAGAAGCACGCCGACGCGCTGGAGGGCGTCGTCAAGGCGTACACCCGCAAGGTGGAGAAGCATGTACCGATCCACCCCGAGTACGTGGCCGCCGTCCTGGACGAGCTGGCCGACGACGACGCGGTCTTCACCGTCGACACGGGGATGTGCAACGTCTGGGCCGCCCGCTACATCTCGCCCAACGGCCGCCGCCGGATCATCGGCTCCTTCAGCCACGGTTCGATGGCGAACGCGCTGCCGCAGGCGATCGGCGCCCAGTTCACCGACCCCGGACGGCAGATCGTCTCGATGTCCGGCGACGGCGGATTCGCCATGCTGATGGGCGACTTCCTCACCCTGGTCCAGTACGACCTGCCGGTGAAGGTCGTCCTCTTCAACAACTCGTCCCTGGGCATGGTGGACCTGGAGATGCTGGTGGCCGGACTCCCCTCCTACGGCACCCACAACAAGAACCCCGACTTCGCGGCGGTCGCCCGGGCCTGCGGTGCCTACGGGGTCCGGGTGGAGAAGCCGCGCCAGCTCGCCGGGGCGCTGAAGGACGCCTTCAAGCACAAGGGACCGGCCCTGGTCGATGTGGTCACCGATCCGAACGCCCTCTCCATCCCGCCGAAGATCAGCGCGGAGATGGTCACCGGCTTCGCGCTGTCGGCAAGCAGGATGGTGCTGGACGGCGGTGTCGGACGGATGCTCCAGATGGCCCGCTCCAACCTGCGCAATGTGCCCAGGCCCTGAAGGCACCGACTCCCGCAGAAGGCGTAGACCACATCCGTCCGCTGGGGGAAAAATCCCCTCCCGGCCCGGGTTGACGGCTCCCTCAGGCGTGGCCCGCTCCCGAAAGGGGCAGGGCATTCGTGGAAGGTACGCAAGCGCAGTCGCGACCGAACGGTCCGACACCAACGGGTGGGGATGATGACAGGGCGTCAGGGATGGGCCGGTTCCGCGGAGGACGGACACGGCCGGTACGGGGGAATGCCCGGACAGGCCCGAGGAAGGGAGAGGCTGCACCGGCGCATGGGGTGCGGCGATCTGAAAGCGGTGCCCGAAGTCCGGCACGGACTGCGGGAGATGCTGGGACAGTGGGGCAGCCGCGGCACCGCGGACGTCGCCGAACTGCTCGCCAGCGAACTCGTGACCAACGCCCTGATCCACACGGATCACGGCGCGGTCGTCACGGCCACCGTCGGCAGCGAGACCCTGCGAGTGGAAGTGCGCGACTTCGTGGAGGGCTTCCCGGAGCCGCCCGCCGCCCGCCGGGAGCCCCGGCCGGAGAACGAGCTGCTCGACACCCACGGCCGTGGTCTGGCGCTGGTCCAGAGCCTCGCCGACTCCTGGGGGATCAGAACCCAGCATGCCGGGAAGACGGTCTGGTTCGAGCTGAACGAGCTGTCGTCGTAGGCCGGGCCGGGCCCGGCCCGGAGGCTGCCGTCCGGCCCGTGCCTCCGTCCCCGGCCCGCCGGGGACGGGCACCGGCCGGAACCGGCGGCGGACCTGGCAGCGGAGACGGCGTTGGGGGGCGGCAGCGGGGGCACGCAGAGCGGC